>JAFTAR010000110.1 GCA_017455495.1 Prevotella sp. | reverse complement strand
GACTATAAGGACCCTGAGTTCCTTAAGAAGTTCCTCAACGAGCAGGGCAAGATTCTGCCCCGCCGCATCACGGGCACTTCGCTGAAGTTCCAGCGCCGCGTGGCACAGGCTGTGAAGCGTGCCCGCCAGATTGCCCTGCTGCCCTACGTAACCGACATGATGAAGTAAAACTTTAGGAGGACGTAAGACTATGGAATTAATACTGAAAGAAGATATTATCGGCTTGGGATTCAAGAACGATATCGTTAACGTGAAGTCAGGCTATGGCCGCAACTACCTCATCCCGCAGGGAAAGGCCGTCATTGCCTCTGAGAGTGCCAAGAAGGTGCTGGCCGAGAACCTGAAGCAGCAGGCCCACAAGCTGGCTGCACAGAAGGCCGCCGCCGAGGAGCGTGGAAACGCCCTGGCCGGAGTGGCACTGACCATCAGCGCAAAGGTAAGCTCAACAGGCCAGCTCTATGGCTCTGTAACCACAGCTACCGTTGCCGAGGAGCTGAAGAAGCTGGGACACGACGTGGACCGCAAGATCATCACCATGCGCGACATCAAGAAGGTGGGCGAGTATGTGGCTCTGGTTCACTTCCACAAGGAGGTTACTGCCGAGATTCCCGTCACTGTGGTGGCTGAGGGTCAGCCCGAAGTTGAAGTTGCCGAGGAGAAGGCTCCCGAAAGCGAGCAGCCTGCAGCTGAGGAAGAAGTGGCAGCCGAAGAGCAGCCCGCAGCAGAGGAGGAGACTCCTGCTGCTGAGTAACAACAGTGTGACACTGTAAAGCAATAATCATTGATATTATTACTTGGTCCCAGCCATCTGACATGTCAGCATGGCTGGGATTTCTTTAACTGAGAACTTAGTGCTATATTATGGAACAACTACGTAGCAGGCTGACAGCCGCCCTCGTCTTGTCATTATTGTTCTTCCCCCTATGGCTCTCCAGCGCAGCAGCCCAGAACCAGCAGGATGCCCGCCAGCTGTTCGAGCAGGTGTACCAGAGCGTGTTTGGCCCTCAGGGCAGCACCCTCCACTACGACGTGAACCTTATAGGATTGTACAAGACCGCCGGCACCATCTGGTACAAGGGCACGAAGAGCCGCTTCACCGATGCCCGCGTTGACTCATGGAACGATGGTCACACGGCCTATTCGGTGAACAGGCGCAAGAAGGTGGTTAACATTTACGATGCTTCGTCGGAGGATTATGACAAGTATGCCTCGAAGTTCAAGTTCACGCTTGATGACTTCACCTACTCCATGGAGCACAGCAGCGAAGGCATTTGGTTCACTCTGCGCCAGCGACGCGGTGCCCGCGGCACGGTAAAGCTTGTAAAGGCCCTTGTTGACAGCGAGACTCTGACTCCTATACATGTAAAGGTGAAGGTGGCCCTGTTCTGGGCACACATACGAATAAGCAATTTCCACAGCGGCGACATCAGCGACACGCTGTTCGACTTCCCGTTCTCACGCTACTCCCAAGGCTACCGTTTCCTGGACCACCGGTAAGAATGCCCGCCCTTAAGCCCATTTTACGGGCTTAAACATGCAAAAAGCCGCTAAGTGTAAAGTATAGAAAGACTTTGTAAGAATCAGACAAGCCACATAGCGTTAAAGTTTGTACCTTTGTCACCAAGTATAATCATTATTTTTTTACTTATGACAAGGAACAGATTTTTAACTTTACTCGGGGCTGTGGTGCTGTGCTTCGCCGCCAGCGTGGAGTCGTCGGCCTACACGGGTTCTGACTACAGCTTCACCAAGAACGGCCTCTATTACAAAATCATCGACGGCCAGAATGTGCGCTTAGTGCCAGGACTCCAAGAGCCTACCGGCGATGTCACCGTGCCGTATCGTGTTACCAACAACAGTACGACCTATTACGTGTCGGAGCTTGATGCGAAGACATTCCAGAATCTGACGGGACTGACATCTGTGACTTTCAGCACCGGAACAACCAGTTCAATGGCCAACAAGATTACGGTGATACCTGCGAAGGCATTCTACAACTGCATCAACCTGACAAAGCTCAAGCTGCCCACAAACCTTACCACAATAGGCGAACAAGCCTTCTATTTTTGCCGAAGCCTGAAGTCGAACGGCACCATAAGCAGCATGTTCGACCTGCCCTCTACGCTCACCAGCATCGGCATTTCTGCATTCTATAACACTGCCATCACCCGCATTGTGATTCCCACCGGCTGCACCGTGGGCTGGGGTGCCTTTTACAACTGTGATGCCATTGTACACCTGACCACCAACGACAAGATTACAAAGTTCGACGACTGCTTCGGCAACCTGCCCAACATACAGAATCTCAATCTTGCCAGTGGCATCACATCCATACCCGAGGGATGGTTCATGAACCACACCGCCCTAAAAGAGGTACAGTTTGCCTCTGATACCCACATGACCGAGCTGCCAAAGAATCTGTTCAAGGGCTGCACCGGGCTTACCAAGGTCACGCTGCCTTACACCGTCACAACCATCGGCCAGAACGCTTTCAGCGGCTGCACCAGCATCACCAGCATCAACCTCGATGTGGCCACCTGGCTTAGAACCATCCCCTCACAGTGTTTCTATGGCTGCTCGGCTATGACAGCTTTCAGCGTGCCCGACTTTGTGACCACCGTCGGCAGCAAAGCCTTCGGCAACATGACGGCACTCGCAGAAGTGTCGCTCGGCAAGGGCCTTACCGCCGCCACCCTGGCCACCGATGCCTTTGACGGCTCAAACAATATTACCAAGCTGACCCTCGACTGCAACGACATCGTCAGCCAATCGTATCAAGGAACCGCCAACCTTCTGGTGAAGTATGGCTTTAACAAGGTGGAGACGCTCTGCTTCGGCCCCAATATAAAGAAAATTGGCGACACGGCATTCGAGAGATCTCAAACCATCACGGGCATAGAGTTTGCCGCGGAAGGTCTGGAAGCGATTGAACCTTATGCTTTCTTCGAATGTAAAAACCTTGAAACTATAGGAACCCATGACTGGTCATGGGGCCAGGATGGCTGGTCTGGCCACTTCCCCTCTACCCTCAAGACGATAGGCGACGCAGCCTTTCTCTATTGCGAAAGACTCTCATATCAATTGTACCTTACCCATAGTGACATATCAACCATCGGCAGAATGGCCTTCTATGGTACAAGAATTACGATGGTAGAAATGTTTGATGACGTAACGGAAATAGGCGAAGGAGCTTTTTGGTCAAAGAGCTTAAAGAAGATAAGAGTTTGGGGATCTACCAATGATAATCGCTATTCCAGCAGCTGGGATCAGAAGGAACTTAATTGCATCATAGACACCCAAAGCAACAAAGTGATAGCAGACTGCGAAAATACCGATTGAAGGAGCGGCCTTCGCAAGCTGCGAAAATCTGGAGAACATTGTCCTGCCCTCTTCTCTTAAGACCATCGGCGAAAACGCCTTCCGCAACATCCATGACCTGCAAAGCGTTACATGCAAAGGCAGTACTCCCGCAACGCTCCCTTACAACAGTGATGGACAGTCGCCTTTCTACAAGTCAAGTGGAAGCCCATACGAGACGAAGCTCATCCTTCGCTCCGGCGTCAAGGAGGCATACGCGGCAGCTGGATGGACCGCAGACGTGTTCACCGGCGGCATCTATGGCGACATGCTCTACATAGCCGATGCTGACGCAGTGGGCTATATCAACGGTAAGATGCAGATGCCCATTCAGCTTGACAATGACGATGAAATAGTGGGCATGCAGTTCACTATCCTTGTTCCGGAGAAAACTAAGATTTATGACATTCAGCTGACTAACCGCCAAGACAACCACACTCTGACAGTAACCACACCTGAGTGGGCCGGTGGTGGTGATGCCAGGTCGGTGATGATAACGAACAATAACGCTAATGCCTTCAAAGGCAGCAACGGAGCCGTGTTGAACGTGAAGCTTGGGGTCCGCGAAGGATATGGTTTTTATGAGCAGATCGAGAGCGCGCACGGCTTCATACAGTTGAGAGATATTGTCCTGTCCGCGAAAGGAGGCAATAAGATTACACTCCCCGATATGGACATTCCTTTCACCATTGATGCAAGCTATTTCGGCGATGCCGACGATGACGGTACAATCGACGTTAACGACGTGCAGAACTGCATAAAGAGGGCCCTTGGCGATTTTGACGTTCAGTCGTCTTCGCGCCAGGCCGACAATGCTGTGCTGCCCGACCCCCAGTAGCCGCCATTAGCAACCACAGAAAACAGAACAAATAACACTGATAACAATGAAAAAGACTATTCTATTCATTTTCACATTGCTGACCGGCTTTGCAACAGCACAGACCGACAACCGCGTAGTGGTGAACGACGTGGAGATTCCTCAGGGAGGCTCCGGCACCATTGACATTGTACTTGAAAACACCAAAGTAGTGAAAAGCATGC
This sequence comes from Prevotella sp., assembly GCA_017455495.1. Taxonomy (GTDB): domain Bacteria; phylum Bacteroidota; class Bacteroidia; order Bacteroidales; family Bacteroidaceae; genus Prevotella. The sequence goes on along the minus strand of JAFTAR010000110.1, from coordinate 6,116 downwards.
AGGTAGACGTCACTCTGCCCGCAGGCTTCAGCTTCGTGGAAAACACCAGTGGCTCTCCTAAGGGCACGAAGAACAATGACCGCCTGTCGGAGAACTACACCATAGCATCGAGCTATCCTGACACGTCCGACAAGCAGACGGCCCGATTCATATTGTCGGCTTTTGCCTCTGTGTCCATTAGCGGCAACAGCGGAACCGTTTTCTCAGTGAACATCACCGCCGATGCCTCGCTGGAACAGGGAACAACCCACACTGGCGGCAAGCTCACACAGGTCACCCTCTCGGATGACAATGAGATAATTCTGCCCGACGTAGATTTCAGCATCAAAATTGTTGACCCAACACGAATTGTGCTGGACGAGACATCTACCACAAAGCCTGATAATGCTACGAGCGTTAATGTCCGAGTGAAGCGCACCATAAATGCTAACGAATGGAGCACCATCTGCCTGCCCTTCGACATGACGGAGGCACAGGTGAAGACCGCCTTCGGCGATGACGTGAAGATAGCCAACTTCATGGGGACAGAGACGGAATTTGATATAACCGTGATGCAATGACCGATGACCGTTATTACGACCTGCAGGGTCGTCAAGTGACTACGCCGACACACGGTTTGTATATCCGTGGTGGCAAGACAATTATCGTGAAATAACAAAAGAGCAGAACTACAATGAAAAAGAACTATATTGCACCTCAAACTACCGTGGTCGCCGTGCAGTCGCAGGCATTGCTTATCAACTCAAAGAGTATATGGTCGGAAGAGCATGGCTTAGGCTTCGGCGGCACAGACACTCATGGCACCATGGACCCCAGTTCGCGCCATATCAACGACCTCTGGGACGACGACGATGATGATGACTGGCTGCTCTGATACAGAGCAAACCGCAAGTAAATGATTAGGAGGGGTAGCTGCTGTGCGCTTAATGCGTGCAGCGGCTACTCCTTGTTTGTCGGCCACGGCCCCAATACATATAGGCAAAAACCTTTGCCAGGTCGCAAAAAAAGTTGTACCTTTGCATGCGCCTTACAGGGCACGCACCCGAATCAAGACTATGAAACGACATACCACTATTCTTACAGCCCTCCCCCTCCTGTTGCTGATGCTCGCAGTTGTGACAGGCCTGCCGGCTCAGACACCAATATCGGTAAACCACGAGACGGAGGTGCTGCTTATAGGCATAGTGGTGGGCCTGCTCTTCTGGAGGCACAACAGGGAGCAGCTGAGACGAATAGGCGAGCTGACCGCAAGGCTTGAGCAGCAGCGTGAAAGGGCGGAAAAACAGCCCGATGCCGAGACCGACGCGCACGAACAGCCCGAAGACGAGACAGCACCAGAAGAAGAGGCGGCCGCCGAGGCCGACCCAAGTGTTGAGACTCCAGACGCGAAGGGTAAGTTTGAGGTAAGGGGAGACGACGGTTCTGCCGTCTTTGCCGATGCCGTGAGGACGCTGATGGCAACAGGCGAGTGCGACCTGGCCCGCGTGTCAGCCTACCTGAACCTGAGCCCCTCGCAGTTCCGCCGCCGCGTGCAGGCCATGACGGGCCTCACGCCTTCAAACTTCATCCTCTCTGTGCGCATGGACGAGGCAAAGCGACTGCTGGTAGAGGGCGACTCGCAGCCCGGAGGACCTTCCGCCCGCTACACCATCAGCGAGGTGGCCTACCGCTGCGGCTTCACCGACGGCGCACACTTCACCCATGCATTCAAGCGGCTCTATGGAATGTCGCCAACGCAATTCCGTGAAGACTATTTGCACTTTGACAGGTAGCCGTCGTCGTTTGTCACCACTTCTTCGCTGACGAGGCGAAGCAGGGCGGCATCGAGCGTTTCGTAAGGTATGTTGAGCTGGTGCAGCTGCGAAACGTAGTGCACCTCGCTGTCGGCAAGCAATTCGAGAATCATCTCTTCCGCCTCCTTCAGGCTCTTTCTGTCGCGCCCGGCGCCCTGGCTGTCCAGGCACACGTCGCAGTGGCCGCAGTCACGAGTTGTCTTCTCACCGAAGTAGGCCAGCAGCATACGGCTACGGCAGGTCCTTAAGGCCGTGGCATAGTCTATCATCTTGGCAATACGCTCGGAATAGCGGGCCTTCAGGTCGTCGTAGACCGAGGGAGAGAACATCAGCAGGCGCGACTCCTCCCTGCGCTGAGTATAGCGAATATAGGGTGTTGACTTCTGGGGAATGAAGTCAACGATGCGCTTGTAGGCAAGATCCTTCAGGTTCATATACACCTCGTGGATGGTGAGGCCGGTAATCTGGGCTATAAGAGCCTCGTCGATATATGTGAACTCATTGAACAGGCCCGTGTACGACCTCATCAGCGCCACGATGATGGCGTCCTGCTGCTGCGTGTTGCCGTGCAGGCGATAGAGGTCGTCGCGCTCTAAGCAGAAGCGCAGCCTTGCCCGGCTCTCCTCCTCTTCGCGATACTCTATATAGCCTGCCCTGTCCAGAATCTTCAGGGCTGACTCCACCCGAACGGGGAAATGGTGGAAATTGCGGCAGAACTTGTCAATAGGAAACTCAAACATGGCGTTATAGCCCGACCCCACCCCCACCTGGTAGAAGTAGGCCAGGTGGTCGTAGACCTCCCTCAGCTCGTCTTTCTCCGGGAAAGTGTCGCCTATGCGCTTGTTCAGCTTCCTGGTGTCGGCAGCGTTGTAGAGCAGCACGGCGTAAGCCTTCTGGCCGTCGCGGCCGGCCCGCCCCGCCTCCTGGAAATAGGCCTCTATACTGTCTGGACAGTCGGCATGGAGCACGAGCCTCACGTCGGGCTTGTCAATACCCATGCCGAAAGCATTGGTAGCCACCATGACACGCACCTCACCCTGCTGCCATGACTTCTGCCGCTGCTCTTTGTCGGTCTGGTCAAGCCCGGCATGGAAGAAAGTGGCACTGATGCCGCTCTGCACCAACAGCTGGGCCAGCTCCTTGGTGCGGTTCCTGCTGCGAGTGTAGATGATGGCAGAGCCGTCAACATGGCCTAAGATATGGAGCATCTGCTGCTCCTTGTCGCTGGCATGGCGCACCACGTAGACCAGGTTCTTGCGCTCGAAACTCATGCGGAACACATGGAATGGGGAGGCACCCCCTACCCTATCCCCCTTGGCAGAGCCGGGGGCTTTCAGCTTGTCCTGAATATCCTCCACAACCAATGGCGTGGCGGTGGCGGTGAGGGCAAGCACGGGAACACTGGGCACTACCTTCCTTACGCTCGCTATATCAAGGTATGAGGGGCGGAAGTCGTAGCCCCACTGGCTGATGCAGTGGGCCTCGTCCACACAGATGAAGCTCACCTTCATGTGGCCCAGCTTGGTGAGGAAAGTCTCTGAGGCAAGGCGTTCAGGCGACACATAGAGCAGCTTGACCGCCCCGAACACAGCATTGTCAAGGGTCTTCAGAATGTCGTCGCGGCTCATGCCGGAATGGATGGCAGCAGCCCTTATGCCGCGGCACCTCAGGTTCTGCACCTGGTCGGTCATAAGGGCTATGAGCGGCGTGATGACTATGCAGACACCCTCCAAGGCCAGCGCCGGCACCTGGAAGGTGATGCTCTTTCCACCGCCGGTGGGCATGAGGCCGATGGTGTCGTGCCCGGCCATGATGCTTTCTATGATGTCCTGCTGAATGCCACGGAAGCTGTCATAGCCCCAGTACTCCTTCAGGATTTGCTCAACTCTCAATTCTCCGACGGTTTGATGTCCTCTATCTGCAGCTGCACCTCGCTCCGCTTGTAGATGTTCTCCTCTATAGTATAGATGATGTCAAAGGAGCGGCGGCTCTTGATGTAGTGGGCTGCCGCACTCTGTCCGAAGGCTATGCCGTTCATGACGTTGCTTGAACGGGAGTCTACCAGCTCCAGCTTTATGTGCTCCTGCTGGCGGCCCACCACCTTCGACGTGCCATAGTCGAACACATGGCGCGTGCAGAACAGCGGCTTGGCATTGTCCGGCCCGTGGGGTGCCAGCTTGCGCAGGTCGTTGTGCAGCTTCTTGGTTATGTCGCGGAAGTCCACCTCGGCCTCAATCTCTATAGCCGACTCCGTCTGCTCGGGCATGATATGAGTGCTGACGTAGGCCTGGAAGCGGCGGCGGAACTCAGGAATATTCTCCGTCTTCAGCGACAGGCCCACGGCGTAGGTGTGGCCTCCGAAGTTCTCAAGCAGGTCGCGGCACGACTTTATGGCGTCGTAGATGTCGTAGCCCGCCACAGAGCGTGCCGACCCTGTTGCCATGCCGTCTTGACAGGACAGCACCACCGTTGGGCGGTAGTACATCTCAGTAACTCGCGATGCCACGATGCCCACAACGCCCTTCTTCCATCCCTCGTTGTAGAGAACGATGGCGGGCTGGTGCTCCTGACTCTCCAGGCGCTCCACAATCTGGTTGGCCTCCTCGCTCATCTGCTTGTCTATGTCCTTGCGCTGCTCGTTGTACTCGTTGATGCGTATAGCCATCTCAAGGGCGCGGTTAAGGTCTTTCTCTACAAGCAGGTCCACGGTCTCGGTGCCGTTCTGCACCCTGCCGCTGGCATTGATACGAGGGCCAATCTTGAACACTATCTCACTCATGGTGATGTCGCGGTCGGCCAGACCGCTAATCTCAATGATGGCCTTAAGGCCCACGGAGGGATTCTGATTGAGCTGCTTCAGGCCGTGGAAGGCCAGGATCCTGTTCTCGCCCAGCACCGACACCATGTCGGCAGCTATGCTCACGGCGCAGAAGTCGAGCAGCGGTATGAGCTGCGAGAAGGCTATGCCGTTGTTCTTGGCAAAGGCCTGCATGAACTTGAAGCCCACCCCGCAGCCGCACAGGTCCTTGAAGGGATAGGTGCTGTCCTGGCGCTTGGGGTTCAGAATGGCCACGGCACAGGGCAGCTCGTCGTCGGGCACGTGGTGGTCGCATATTATGAAGTCAATGCCCATCTCCTTGGCCTGGCGTATCTCGTCGATGGCCTTTATGCCGCAGTCGAGCACTATGATGAGCTTCACCCCGGCCTCCTTTGCATGCTCCAGTCCTTTCTGGCTGATGCCATAGCCCTCCTCGTAGCGCGAGGGTATGTAGTACTCTATGTTAGAGTAGAACTGTAGCAGGAAGCGGTATACCAAGGCAACGGCTGTACACCCGTCCACGTCGTAGTCGCCATAAACCATGATGCGCTCCTTGCGCCCCATGGCATCGTTCAGGCGGTCCACGGCCACGTCCATGTCGTTCATCAGGAAGGGGTCTATCAGCTCGCTCAGCATGGGCCTGAGGAATCGCTTTGCTGCCGACTCGGTACGTATGCCCCTGCGTATGAGCAACTCAGCTATTATAGGACTGGTGCCCAGCTTCTCGGCCAGTTCCTTAGCCTGCTGCTGCCGTTCGGGAGTTGGTGGTTCGTAGTTCCATTTTGCGTTCATTATATCGTTTTGTTTTTTCTTCTATCCAATGCAAAAGAGCCTATAAAGGCAAATTAGCTTACAAAATTACACATAAAAAACGAAACGGCGGCAGAAAGGGCTGAAAAATTAACAGAATTTCAAAATCCCCGAACCGCGTGGCGATTCGGGGATTATTTTTTTGTGTAATTCTCGCTGCGGCGCAGCCAAGGGGAAGTTACATTGCGGCAAAGTCGCGGGCGGCATCAAAGGTGATGGCGCGCTGCACCTGGTCGAGGCCGGCCTGGTCGTTGCCAACGGTGATGGAACCGCCGCCGGGCAGGAAGGCCTGGATGGTGCCGTCGGCATTGAAGCGGAAGATGTCCTTGGTGACACCATTCTGAATCATCTGCCAGGAGTCGTCGGCCGAGTTGTGCTTGAACACGGTGACCTGACCCTCGGGAGCTGTCACCTCATAGCCGTCGCGGAGTATCTTCACGGCATAGTAGCGGCCGTCCTGACCCTGCACCTGAATGGTCTTGCCAACATTGGCCTGCATGGGGTTGTTGCCACTCCAGAACTCAATGGTGTTCAGAACCACGGCATCAACGAAGAGGCAAACGCCACCCACGATGGGCTGGAGGATGAGGCCTACGATGCCGTTGACAAACTTGCTGCCGGTCATGTTGCACTGCCACTTCTCATACTTGTTGAAGAGGCTGAACGAACCGATGCACGATGAGCATACCAGTGTG
>JAFTAR010000109.1 GCA_017455495.1 Prevotella sp. | reverse complement strand
CCGCGAACTGCGACAGGGTAGGGGAGGCACCCAGGTGGTGCTCGACCTGTGCAACCCCGAGGTGCAGGACTTCGTCTACGGAGTGGTGGACAACCTCATGACGCAGTATCCCGACATAAGCTACATACAGTGGGACGCAAACGCATCTATACAGAACTACGGCTCGCTCTACCTGCCAAGGGCTAAGCAGAACAACATAAACATCTGCTACCACAGGGGCCTCATCAGCGTGCTGAAGCGCATCAGGCAGAAATATCCCGACTTAGTGATACAGGACTGCGCAAGCGGCGGCGGAAGGGCCAACTACGGCTTGCTGCCTTACTTCGACGAGTTCTGGGTGAGCGACAATACCGATGCTCTGCAGCGAGTCTACATACAGTGGGGCACCAGCATGTTCTTCCCCTCTAACGCCATGGCTCAGCACATAAACCACGTGCCCTACTGGAACACAGGCAAAAGGAGCATCCCGGTGAAGTTCCGCTGCGACGTAGCCATGAGCGGCCGCCTTGGCATAGAGCTGCAGCCTACGCAGATGACCGACGAGGAGCGCCAGCAGTGCACCACATGCTTCAGCGACTACAAGGCCCTGCGCACTGTGATACAGACTGGCAACCTCTACCGCCTTATATCACCCTACGACCGCCGAGGGGTGGCATCGCTGATGTACACCGCCCCAACGGATGACTCCCAGATAAAGGCCGTGCTGTTTGTATATAAGACAGAGAACTACTACGACCAGCCCCTGCCACGGCTGCGCTTGGCAGGTCTTGACCCCAGTGCCGCCTATACCATCGTGGAGCGCAACGTGAGGGTGAACGAGCAGCCTTGCGCACTCAACGGCAAGCAGTTCACCGGACAGTTCCTCATGCAGGTGGGAATAGAGGTGCCGCTATGGGAAGAATACTCCAGCAGGGTCTTTGAGGTGCGGGCTACGCCTTAAATGATAACGGGCTACGCCCTAAATGATAAATGATAAATGAAAAATGATAAATGATATTTTTCTAATTCTTAATTCCTACTCGGCGAAGCCGACAACTCTTAATCCTAAACTCCAATGAATATTCCGTTTGCATTCTGGCTTGTGCCCTTAGCATCAGTAGTGGCACTGGCTATGGCGTGGTTCTTTTTCCGTTCCATGCTGAAGGCCGACGAGGGAACACCGCGCATGCGTGAGATTGCAGGACATGTGCGCCGTGGCGCCATGGCCTATCTGAAACAGCAGTACAAGGTGGTTACCATAGTATTCGTGGTGCTCGCCGTAATCTTTGCCGTCATGGCCTACGTGCTGAAGGTGCAGAACCCGTGGGTTCCCTTTGCGTTCCTTACTGGCGGCCTGTTCAGCGGACTGGCAGGCTTCTTTGGCGTGAAGACGGCGACCTACGCCTCGGCACGCACAGCCCACGCCGCCAGGAAGAGCCTTGACGGAGGCCTGAAGATAGCATTCCGCAGCGGTGCCGTGATGGGCTTGACGGTAGTTGGCCTCGGACTTCTCGACATTGCCCTGTGGTTCCTGGTTCTTGGTTTCTTCTATCATGGTGACAAGATGGCCCTCGTCACCATTACCACTACTATGTTAACCTTTGGCATGGGTGCCTCCACGCAGGCCCTGTTCGCCCGTGTGGGCGGTGGCATATATACAAAGGCGGCCGACGTAGGGGCCGACATAGTGGGCAAGGTGGAGGCCGACATACCCGAGGATGACCCGCGCAACCCTGCCACCATTGCCGACAACGTGGGTGACAACGTGGGCGACGTGGCTGGCATGGGTGCCGACCTGTATGAGAGCTACTGCGGCTCCATACTGTCGACCGCTGCCCTTGGGGCCACGGCATTCGCCATGAGCGGCGACATGCAGATGAAGGCCGTCATCGCCCCTATGCTTATTGCCGCCGTGGGCGTGTTCCTCAGCATCTTCGGCATCTACCTCGTCCGTACCAAGGAGGGGGCCACGATGAAGGACTTGCTCCACTCGCTTTCACTCGGCACCAACGTCAGCGCCGTGCTCATTGCGGCGGCTACGTTCGGCATACTCTACTTCCTGGGCATAGAGAACTGGCTCGGACTCTCCTTCTCTGTCATCAGCGGTCTGGCAGCAGGTGTGATTATTGGACAGGCCACGGAGTACTACACCTCACACTCGTACAAGCCAACGCAGAAAATATCGGAGGCAGGCCTTACGGGCTCGGCAACGGTGATTATCAAGGGCATTGGCACAGGCATGATGTCTACATGTATACCTGTGGTGACGATTGGCGTGGCCATAATGATGAGCTACCTCTGTGCCAACGGCTTCGACATGGACATGTCGGCAACGGCCCTCTCACACGGCCTTTACGGTATAGGCATCGCCGCCGTGGGAATGTTGTCCACATTAGGAATCACGCTGGCTACTGATGCCTACGGCCCAATAGCCGACAATGCAGGCGGCAATGCCGAGATGAGTGAGCTGGGCGAGGAAGTGCGCCACAGGACCGACGCCCTCGACGCCTTAGGCAACACCACGGCGGCCACCGGCAAGGGCTTCGCCATTGGCTCGGCTGCCTTGACCGCCCTGGCTCTGTTAGCCTCATATATAGAAGAGGTGAAGATAGCAATGGAGCGTGCCGGCACCATGCTGACTGACCTGAAGGGAGATTTAATAGCTGCTGCCGATGCCACCATACCCGACTTCATGAACTTCTTCCAGGTGAACCTGATGAATCCCCGCGTGCTTGTGGGTGCTTTCATTGGAGCTATGGCTGCCTTCCTGTTCTGCGGACTGACAATGGAGGCCGTAGGGCGCGCTGCACAGAAGATGGTGGAAGAGGTGCGCCGGCAGTTCCGCGAGATAAAGGGCATTCTGGAAGGCAAGGCCACTCCCGACTACGGCTCGTGTGTGGAGATTTCAACCCGTGCAGCCCAGCATGAGATGATACTGCCGTCGCTGCTGGCCATTGCCATACCTATTGTGGTTGGTATGGTGCTCGGCGTGGCAGGCGTGCTCGGACTCCTTGTAGGCGGCCTTGCAGCAGGCTTCACACTGGCTGTCTTTATGGCCAATGCGGGAGGAGCATGGGACAACGCGAAGAAGATGGTGGAGGAAGGACACTTCGGCGGCAAGGGATCGTTTGCTCACAAGGCAACCATAGTGGGCGACACCGTGGGAGACCCCTTCAAGGACACCAGCGGCCCGTCGCTCAACATACTCATCAAGCTGATGTCAATGGTCAGCATTGTCATGGCAGGACTCACAGTGGCCATGTCTGTGTGATTTACTGGTTTTTCTAAGCAATGTTTCTTGTTTATGCGTCTATGAGATGTTTGAAAAAAAATGATGGTTTCCTTGCATCTTCCAGAAACTTTATTTACTTTTGCAGGTGATATTTATTACCAAACAAACACAACAAAAAACTTTTCATTATGACATAGCAACGAACATCATGGGAGGACAATACTGGCGGCACTATGTGCCGCGCTCCCCAAAGGGACTAAACAACAAACAACATTTTTACTAACCAACGAGTAAGGATCGTGCGTCGGAGTCCCGTTCGACTGACTTTTTAGGATTTGAGCTTTTGAGCTTTTGGCTCTTGTTCGATAAAAATATCGAAAAATGTTTTTCTGATTCAAAAGGAATTATTATATTTGCATTAATTTTTGCATACAAGCAGGAAAGGACGAAGAATATGAGCGAAGACAAGAAAACACGACTGAAGGAAACACTCTCCTCGCTTACCAACGAGGAAAAGGCGTGGGTCATCCATTTTCTGGTGCAGGGATTGTTTACCGTGCCCCCTGCTGTGGAGGAAGAAAAGCTGTCTCAATGCAGGGCAGTAAGGGTAAAACACCGAAACGGCTCACCAACGGATGAGCAATTAAAGACGCTCTTTAAGGGAAAAGATTCTTCCTCTGCTCCAACAGAAGACTATACTTGGAGCGATGTGGTTATTGCCAATTCGGGAAAGACCATAAAACCGATAGAGAAATGGCTGTAAGCAGAGTGT
>JAFTAR010000108.1 GCA_017455495.1 Prevotella sp. | reverse complement strand
TGCACCCGCTCCTTCTCATAGTACTTGCCGTTGCTGAGGTCGAGGCGGATGACGGGGTATTTCTTCCACTCTTTCTCCTTATTATATATATACAGCCCCTCGAACAGCTCCTTGCGGCCTTCGAAGTAGCAGCGCAGCGTGTCTACCAATAGCGACTTGCCGAAGCGGCGCGGACGGCTGAGGAAGAAATACTTCGCTTCCGTCGTCACCATCTTCCAGACATACTCTGTCTTGTCTATGTATGTAGCATTGCGCTCACGAATCCAGTCAAACTCCTGCACGCCAACGGCGTAGCCGCGTCTTTTTGTCTCTTCCTGTGCCATAGTCTATAATAATTGTGGCAAAGATACAACTTTTTTTAAAAAAGTAAGAGGAAAAGGCGGAAAAAATATAATCTGAGGGAGAAAACACATAGTAAACACATATCCAATGGTTAATGCTGGTGAAAATAGGGTCTTTAAGATATTTCTCAAGACGTTAACCATTTATCAATGGTACGTGTTTCAGTATTGAATGCAACGCCAACTTTTACCACTCTCTGCTTATCTGTAGTATACGGTATTGCATATCCATTGTTATCAATCTGCAAGAGGGCTTCTTCAGCTGTACCACCCGCTTTGAACTCAAAGACATAGATAGTATCTGGCATCCATACTACCATGTCTGTGCGTCCGCCAAGGCATTTAACTGGTGTTTGCACATAAACGTTAAGCATGGAGAAAATCAAGTATAGTGTGTATTCATAAAAGCCTTCAGTCGTGGCAGCATTCTCCAATTTCTTTTTGAAACCCTCCACGTATGGGATACCAGCCAGGTATATCTGCATTTCCTGCATGGCCAAGTCAATGTCGTTCTGTTTCAAAGCCCTCCAGAACTTTAGGGCAAAGCCAGTCTGTACGTCATTGGCTTCCAGTCCGATGTATGATGGCAGCAAGCCTTCTGTGTATCCCACGCGCACCTCCTGATTAGGAATAGAGAGCGTGTAAATTCCAGTTTCGTTGTCGTAGCCCTTGATGGTAAGGTAGCCACTCTGATAAAGCAGGGGCAACGCATTTATCATAGCTTCTGTGGGTTTGTCAAAGGCTGTTGCAGGCACCTGCATATTGTCCAACGAGGTGATGTCGGTATGGAAATGTTGCATCTGGCGGATGAGGAACGTTGGCGTGCCGCTGTCAAACCAGTAGTTGCCTAATTTACCAAGCATAAAAGCCTTAATCAAACTGAAAGGATTGTATAACTCACTGGAAAACTCTGAAAAATGATATCCGTCATACTGCAGTTTCAGCTTGGCGTGCATCTGCTCATAGCTTAGTCCATTCTTCTGAGCCAGCAGTTCGATGTCTTCATGGAGCGTAGTTACAAGTTCCTCTTCCGTGATGCCGCAGATAGTCGCGAACTGCGGCTCCATAGTGACGTTCATCAGGTTGTTGATGGTGCTGAAAATGCTAAGCTGCGAAAACTTCGTTATGCCGGTGATGAAGCAGAACTTCAACATCGGTTCCAGCATCTCCAGTCGCTGATAGAATTCCTGCATCACTTCGCGCATGTCGGCAAGCCGCTCGTCATCGTTGAGAACATCAAGAAGCGGAGCGTCATACTCGTCAATTATTACGACCACCTGACTATTGGTCTGCTCGTAGGCACGGTTCACCACTCCTGCCATCCGCATGCCAGGTGTCGTCTCGTCAGTATCGCGGCCATACAGCTTTTCGTATGGTTTTATGATTCTGCCCAGTTCTTTTTGCACCTCCTCGGCAGGCATGTGTCTGGCACCGCTTAAGTCAAAGTGTAGCACTGGGTAGCATTTCCACTCCTCTTCCAGTTCCATAATCTTAAGGCCCTTGAACAGTTCGCGCTCGCCAGCAAAGTAGGAATGAAGTGTAGAAGAGAGCAGCGACTTGCCAAAGCGACGCGGGCGGCTCAGGAAGATGAACTTGGCGTAGTCTGCCAGTTTCCACACCAAATCGGTCTTGTCTACATACACATAGCCCTTCCCAATCATCTCCGAGAAAGTCTGTATCCCTATCGGGTATTTTCGTCTGCGCGTCACCATGTCATTTGATATTTTTGCGCAAAGATACGCAGTTTGTTGAAAACGGCATTACACCCTCTTTGCAAGTTTCTTCTCCAGTTTGATGCGTTCCCTCTCCTTCTGCTTGGCAAATAATTCCTCCTCGTATTTTATCCACTCGTCCTCCCTGAGCGGGAGGGTGTAGACGAGACTCAGGCCGCCATAGAAAAGGAGACAGTTGGGGAACTGCATAAGCACCTGGTTGGCGTAGCCGCCCAGCTGGATAGCAACGAAGGCACAACACATGCCTGCTCCTATTCCCCTCAGTGACGGACTTCGCAATCGGAACATCACGATTTTGGCTGCACCGCAGAACATGATAAACGTTGTTACCAAGAAGACTATAATACCAACGATGCCTGTATGAATCCAGATAAAGACATACTCGGAGTCAGGGGGGATGGTAGCCAGCTTGCGGAACTTGTTGTTGGCAGGCACGTTCTCATAGCCCATGCCTATGCCCAAGCCGAATGGGGCATCGGCAAGGTATTTCTTCATCACGGCCTGATTTATGGTGCGCTGGTTGGCAGAGGCATCGTCTTTGTTAAAGCCGGAACGCATACGCCTGATTTGGGCGTTGCCATTGCCTATGGTGGTAAAAGCCAGAATGAAATAGGCTAATCCAAGGAAAAGTGCCACAGGAACGGCAATCTTGACCGACTTGGAAAGGACCACGTATGTGGCTATACCGGCAATGACGCAGAATGTTGCGGTACGTGTGCCTGAAGGCATCATGCCCCAGAGACATGCAGCTCCGACAAAGAAGAAGAAGTATTTGAGCTTCTTGATTTTGCATGTGATGCCTGAGATGAGGAATGCCACTGCTGTTGCCGCAATGCCGATACCATAGTTGGCTGCGTCGCTATAGATAGAAAAAAGACGAATGGTGGCACCGCCATTAATAATGTGGGTAGTGCGGCCACGACCCTGAAGGAAGGCATTCTCCATCTGGGTAAGTCCCAAGTGCTGTTGCTTCCATACCCAGAATACGGCAAAAAGAGCCAGTCCTCCCCATACAAACATGTATTTTATCAGCAGCTTCGGAGTAGTGATGTATATGCTGTATACGATGAGGGCATAAAGAAGTTGATAACTCATCATTCGTGCTCCGGAGTACCAGGCTCCTACATCAATGCCAAGTCCGCAAGTGTCGTTCAGGACTTCCAGTGTACAGAATGAGCACCAGATGATAAGCATGAAGAGCATCAGGTTGGCGCAGCGCTCAAAGCGGGCTTCCTTCACGTTGATGATGGCCATGGCGATAAGTAGCAGTTCCAAGGCCTCGTTTGGCAGTGAGGTGGGAATGCCTTGAACCGGGAAACTCTTCCACTGGATGAAATAGTTGATGCCCATCAGTACCCAGAACAGAAGCATCTCATGCCTGAAGGCCAACACTACCCCAATGACCACCACTGGCAGCATGCACACCACGGCGAAGGCGGAGAAACCGGCATTGACGAACTGGTAGATGGCAAGAACAAAGAGGAGAAGGAGAATCATGATTCTCCCTCCTCCCAGTTCGCTGGCTGACGTTCGGAATGCCGCTATGTTGCTCATTACCTCTGTTTACTTGGCGCGGTTGTTCTCAACGGCGGTGAGACCCATCTGCGACATGCGGTATACGAAGTTGTTGAACTTGGTGTATGGCGGCAGCTGGCCCACAAACTCCTCAACGGCATAGCGCTGTGCCTCGGTGAGGTACATGAAGAGAGTGTTCTTGTGCTCCTCGTCCAAGCGGCCCTGAAGTTCCTTGAGGGCTTTCTGGTCAACGTCCTTCCAAGTGCGGTTGGCGCGTGTCACCATCAGGTTCACGGTGCCCATGTTAAGCAGGGCCGACGATATGCTGTTGTCGTCAAGGTTGGGGTACTCCACGATGGCAATCTCGTTCGGGAGTATGTCAGGACACAGGTCCTTGATGTCGCTTGCCATTACATAGCGGCTGTCATCGGCAAGGAAGTCCTCGTCGTAGGTGAGGCGGCGCACCTGCAGGCCTATGCTCAGCCAGTAGTTCTCCAGCTCCTCGGCCAGGTGGCTCTTGCCGTTGCCTGCATCGGTAGAGAGCAGGTTGAGCACGTTCTGCTGACCCTCCTTGAAGTATGGCAGCAGGGTCTTGCTGAGCTGGCGCAGGGCCATGTCGCTGATGGTCTTGTTGAAGCGGCGGTAGCGCATGGTGCTCTCACGCGGGTAGCAGCCCATGACGGGCACCTTGGTAATGCGCTCGGAGCGCATGCGGTCGCGCAGGGTGCGGTCAAGCATCTCTATGATGAAGAAGTAGAGAGCCGTGAGGAAGAAGGTCAGCATGAAGGCTCCGAGGAGAATCATCATGCGGTTTGTGGGCTGAGCGTTGAGCGGGAACACAGGCGGGTTGAGCTGTTTCAGCGTAGCCGTAGACATCTGCAGGTTGCGCTGGCGCAGGCGTGCTGCGTTCAGGGCCTTCAGCATCTCCATGTAGTTGCCCTCAATGAAGCCTATGTGGCGGGCCTTGCGGTCAATGGTGGCACCGAGCGGTGAGTAGAACCTGTACTGCTCGTCCAGCTTCTGGCGGAATATCTCGTAGGCTCCAAGCTCTGCCTTCGTCTGCTCAAGAATGAGCACCTGCTCCAGCCAGCGCCCTATGAGGTCGGTGGCTTTGATGCCGGTGTCGGTGTTGTAGGTGGCCTCCTCAATGGTGGCGGTAAGCTCCCTCACACGGTTGGTGGCTGCTGCCAGCTCCTGCTCTGCGCGGGCCAGCTCAAGCTGTGCTTCCTGGCTGCTGCCTCCGGATAGCTCGCTGCCCATGAGTCGCAGGTTGGCTATGCGTGACTGCAGTCTTGAGATGTCGCGCACAATGGAGGTAAACTCCTCGTTCGACTCAATAAGCTTCTGCCTGTTGCCAAGCTGCTGCTTTAGGTAGGCTATGAGGGCCTCGGTGGTGCGCAGGTTCTTGCGAAGCTCATTCTCAGCATTCTGCTGCTGCATGTCAAGCACGGTGAGCTGCTTTGTCTGCTCGCCGTAGTTGATGATGCGGTGGCGGATGTTGTAGTTGATGAGGTCGTTCTCAGCCAGGTTGAGGGTGCGGCTCAGCTTGTTCACCTCGCGCTCGAAGAACTTGATGACGTTCAGCGTCTCGCCGTATCTCAGCTGCTGGTATTGCGATGCGAACACCTTGTTGAGAATGTCAAGGGTGTTGTAGCAGATGCCGGGGTCGTTGGCCGAGTAGGCAATGTCGATAATGTCGCTCTGCTCAAGCCTCATCACCTTCAGGCGGCTCGTGATGCTGTTGATGCTGAAGTAGGGATGGTTGTTGAGCAGGTTGTAGAGGTAGTTCTCCTTCGAGGGCTTCTCGTAAGCCTTTAGGTTGTTGTACGACTCTTCCTCGTTCACCTGTATCAGGGCCTGCACGTCGGCAGGCACGTTGTCCTTCAGCTGGCGGAAGTGCTCGGCGGTGATGTAGTTGTTGTCCTTTGCCACGTTGCCATACAGCATGCATCGTGCGAACAGTCGCAGAGCAACTTCGTGGATGGTGGCATCAGTCTGGATGATGAGCATCAGGTTTACGATGTTCGTCTGGCCGTTTCCTCCTCCGGCATTTCCGGTTCCCTCAATGCTGTATCCAGTTATCATACCAGTATATATGGTGGTGTTGGCATCATATATACGCTCCATGTTTCTTGTCATGAACCATGCTACGACAAGAGCTATAAGTGGCAGTATTACCAGGTACCAGCGAATCTTGTACAGGAATCTGACGATATATCTGAAAATATCCATGGCTTGTTTGTGTTAGGTTGTCGTGTTAATTATTATTGCCTGTAGCCGGCTGAGCGGGTTGCTGTTGGTCTTGCTGCTGTTGCTGACCTTGCTGCTGGTCCTGATTGGCGTTTTGCCTTGCATCGCGCTGTCTCTGCCTTGCGTCTTGAGCGTCGCGTCTGCGCTGAGCGTCGATGTCGCGCTGTATCTGGCGGTCCATGGCGCGGTTGTCGCGCTGTATCTGGCGTGCTGTGCTCACATCGTCGTCAAGCGTTATCTCCGTCGTGGTGTTTGTTATGATGGGCGTGTGAGTCAGTATTTCAAGCGTCAGGATGTTGATGGTTATCTGTGTGAGCAGGCCCTGGTAATTGTTTACGGCGCTCTGTCCGCGCAGTCCTGTGTAGGCGTAGTCCTCAATTTCGAAGTTGCCGTGGTGGAACTGCCTCTCGTTCAGGGCCTCTGCACCCTGGTAGATGGCAGCGTTCTCGCCGGCGGTCTTCAGGGCCATGAGGTCGTTCGTTATCTGCACGTAGAGCGTGGCAATCTGCAGCTTCAGGTTGTCGTAGGCTATGTCCTTCTGCATCTGGGCCTGCTCCACCTCAATCCTGCGTCTTCTTACCGAGGCACCCAGGTCAAGCACGTCCTCAAGGGGAATGTTCAGGTTCACGCCTACGTTCCAGTAGCTCTGCTCGTGGCCCTGGAACTGCTGGAACAGCGGTGAATAGGTGTCCGAGCCGTTGCTCCACATGTCGGTCTTGCCGTAGCTGTAGCTGGCATGTCCGTATATGTACGAGAAGATGTGCTTCTTCTGCTTGGCCACCTCTGCCTGAGCCAGTTCCTGAGCCTTTGCCAGACTCAGAATGCTCGGGTTCTGCTTGGCGTTTTCGAAGAGCACGGCCAGTGGCGGCAGTTTGAAGGTGGAGAAGTATATGTCCTGCTCTACGCTGGAGTCGAAGAATCCGGCGCTGATACCGCTATCGTCGGCCCTTGACTGTGCATTGGCCACGGCGCATCCTCCGGTGAGCAGGATGGCAATTAGTAGCTTTTTCATGTTGAGTTCCATCAGGCTTATTATATATATAATGTTGTTTCTCTTGTGTTATACGTTTTCTTTCTGCACAAAGGCAAAGAGTGTCCGGAATATTATTTTCATGTCCAGCTTGAAGCTGTAGGTCTGGCCGTATGTTATGTCAAGCTGTTTCCTTTCCTCGGCCGACATCTCTCCTCCTTTTCCTCTTTCCTCCACCTGCCATAGCCCGGTCAGTCCTGCGGGGGCCATGAAGCGGTCTATGCTGCTGTCGGCTGTGAGCTTCTCGGCTTCGTATAGCGGCAGCGGCCTGTTGCCCACCACCGACATGTCTCCCTTGAGAATGTTGAACAGCTGTGGCAGCTCGTCGATGCTGAACTTGCGGATGAAGCGGCCCACCTTTGTCACGCGCGGGTCATTTTCTATTTTAACGAAGGCGTTGTTTATCTCTTCCTCCTTCTGCTTGGTGAAGTCGCTCTCTGCCATGACGAAGTCATCGCCCACGAGCATTACCTCGTCGTCGCCTATCATCAGGTCCGACTCCACGCCCATGTCAATCATGTTTCTCTCAGCCTCGTCGCCAAGCGGGGCCGTCACCGTGGTCTTAGGCTCGTTGCTGCCCTGTTCGTGGTGCTCAGCGTATTGGTTGTTTGTCTTGCTAAGTTCTTTCAGCCTTTCCTCGGCATCGGTGTACATGGAGCGGAACTTAAGGAAGTCGAAGATTTTATAGTTCGTGCCTACTCTCTTCGACTTGAACAGCACGGGTCCCTTGCTCTCTATCTTTATGGCAATGGCAGTGATGATGAGCACCGGTGCCAGTGTGAGGATGGCTATCAGTGAGCATACTACGTCAAACGTGCGCTTCCAGAGGGGAATCTGAAAGCGCAGGATGCGTTTCTTTGAAACTTGTGTGTCGAAAAGCTGGCTTTCCCGTTCGCTGATGAACTGCAGTTTCTTGTTCAGTTCTGTCACAGAAGCCTTTGGGTCAAGGGTGTCGTTTATGCCACAGTTGTGATATACCTCCCTCTCCTCGCCGGCCAACTGGTCGGTGAGCAAGATGATGTACAAGCCCTTGCAGTGCTTGCGCAGGTATGTTATGGCAGTCACGTCCTCGGTGCGAACGTTTTTCTCGTAGAACACAATGAAATGCTCGTTGCGCGAATGCATCTTACATGCATTTGCGGCTTCCATGTAGTTCTTCGTGAATCTTACCTGTCTTCCTGGCAGGTACTTCAGGCGTTCCTCCGTCTGGGCGTTGTTACCTAAATATACGACACCTATCATATATCTGTGTACGAAGGGTGATGGCAGCCTCCTTTATGCTTTAGTTTGGCAGGATTTTCTTTACCCTGATTTTCAGCTCCATGGGGTTGAAGGGCTTCACTATGTAGTCCTCGGCACCTATTTCCAGCAGGCGTATGCGCTCGCTGGTAGAGTCCTCGCTTGAGAGCATGATGACAGGTATGTGGCGGAACAGCTCGTTCTGCTTTATCCATTCAAGGAAGTCGTCGCCCCTCATGCCCGGCATGCGGATGTCGCTGATTATCAGGTCGGGAGTGTTGCCGGCCTGCAACCATTTCACACCCTGAAGTCCATCGGGAAGCCACTGTACGTCGTAGTCGCTCATCAGGTAGATGGAGAGCACTTTTGCGATTGTCTCTTTGTCGTCAAGAATAAGGATTTTCTTCTTCATATATGAATATTGTTTGTCTCCGTTGTAGGTTTATGGTGTGCAAAGGTAGAAAAAATATTTTAATTGAGCACAAAATAAAGTAAAAAAAAAGTTTTTTTTTCTTTTTTCCTTGCATATTAGAAAAAAAAATGGGAAATTTGCGGTCATTAACTTGGATTATCTGAACATTAACCTGAAATACAACTATGAATTCAAGACTTTTACTGGGCTTCGACGTAGGAAGCTCGTCAGTCAAGGTGTCGCTGGTCAATGCCGACACAGGCAAGTGTGTGTCATCGGCTTTCTTCCCTGAGAAGGAGGCCCCTATAAAGGCTGTCAAGGCCGGTTGGGCCGAGCAGGAACCCGACTCCTGGTGGCAGTATGGCAAGCAGGCCCTTCAGAAGGTGATGGCCGAGGCCCATGTCACTGGCGATGATATCGCGGCCATAGGCATCTCCTACCAGATGCACGGCCTGGTGTGTGTTGACAAGGACCTGAAGCCGCTTCGCCCGGCCATCATCTGGTGCGACTCGCGTGCAGTGCCATACGGTGAGCGGCTGTGGAACGACCGCATAGCCCAGTGCATGCACTTTACTCACAACTCGCCCGGCAACTTCACCGCAGCCAAGCTGGCATGGGTGAAGGAGAACGAGCCTGAACTGTTCGACAAGATATACAAGATTATGCTTCCCGGCGATTATCTGGCTATGCGCCTGAGTGGTACGGTGAATACCACGGTGAGCGGACTGTCGGAAGGCATCTTCTGGGACTTCAGGCACAACAAGGTGGCGCAGTTCATCCTTGACTACTATGGCATTCCCCGTTCCTACATTCCCGACATCGTTCCTACCTTTGCCCCGCAATGCGAGGTGAGCGCCGAGGCGGCAGCCGAGCTGGGCCTGAAAGCCGGAACACCTATTACTTACCGTGCTGGCGACCAGCCCAACAACGCGCTCTCGCTGAACGTCTTCGAACCTGGCGAAGTTGCAGCCACAGCAGGCACCAGTGGTGTGGTCTACGGCGTGCTCGGCGTGTCGGAATATGATTATGTATATGGTGTGAACACCTTCGCCCACGTTAACCACTCGTTTGACAATCCCCGCCTGGGCGTGCTCCTTTGCATTAACGGCACGGGCATACTTAACGCCTGGATGCATCGCAACGTCACCTTTGACATGGGCTATGCCGAGATGAACGACCTGGCAGCACAGGCACCCATCGGCAGTGAGGGCGTGTGCATCATGCCATTCGGCAACGGTGCAGAGCGTGTGCTCAACAATCGTGAGCTGGGGTGCAGCATTTGCGGGCTTAACTTCAACAAGCATGCCCGCCAGCATCTGGTGCGCGCTGCTCAGGAAGGCATTGTGTTCTCCTTCTGCTACGGCATGGAGCGGATGAAGGCCATGGGCATAGATATCAGCAAGATTCACGCCGGAAGGGCCAACATGTTCCTCTCGCCCCTGTTCCGCGACACACTGGCAGGCGTGAGCGGAGCCACCATCGAACTCTACGAGACCGACGGCTCTGTGGGTGCCGCCAAGGGTGCCGGTATGGGAGCAGGCATATACAAGGACCACAACGAGGCCTTCGCCACCCTGGAGCGTCTCATGGTCATTGAACCCGACGAGAAGCGCCGCGAAGAGTACCAGGCTGCCTATGCTGCCTGGAAGAAGCAGTTGGATTTTTTGTTGAAAAACGTGTAAAAAGTGTGTGTTGACGCATTTTTGAAACAAAAAGAAACGGAAGAGCACTATTAATATAATAATATTGTGTAACTTTGCAGTCCATATTGTAAGCACTAACAATTATTCATTCATTTAAATAACAAAAATGGCTAAAGAGTATTTCGCCTTTACAGGCAAGATTCCCTTTGAGGGAAAGGACAGTAAGAACGTGATGGCATTCCACTACTACGAGCCCGAGCGCGTGGTGATGGGAAAGAAGATGAAGGACTGGCTGAAGTTCGCCATGGCCTGGTGGCACACACTGGGTGGCGCCAGCGCTGACCAGTTTGGCGGTCAGACCCGCAGCTACGAGTGGGACAAGGCTGCCGATGCCGTTCAGCGCGCCAAGGACAAGATGGATGCCGGCTTCGAGATTATGGACAAGCTGGGCATTGAGTACTTCTGCTTCCACGACGTAGACCTCGTTGAAGAGGGCGACACCGTTGAGGAGTATGAGGCTCGCATGAAGGCTATCACCGACTATGCCAAGGA
>JAFTAR010000107.1 GCA_017455495.1 Prevotella sp. | reverse complement strand
CCCGCCGCTGACGCGATGGGAGTGGTGGCAGGGCCCGCCGCTAACGCGATGGGAGTGGTGGCAGGGCCCGCCGCTGACGCGATGGGAGTGGTGGCAGGGCCCGCCGCTAACGCGATGGGAGTGGTGGCAGGGCCCGCCGCTGACGAGGCAGGAGTGGTGGCAGGGAGGAGGGGATTTTTCATGGCTTATCTTATTATTACTTTCCTGCCGTTTCTGATGTAGATGCCCCGCTGGGTGTTGCTGATGCGCTGTCCCTGGAGGGAGTAGGTGGCGTTATCAGCGGCGGGGAATGATTCATGCACCGTGTTGATGCCCTGTGCTTCCTGCGAAGAGAACTGCCAAGAGAGCACTTCGGCATCGGTTCCGTCGGTGATGACGAAATACAGGAACTGGCACAGCTGCTGCATCTCGCCGTTCAGGGCAACCTCTATCTGCTGCTCGCCATCGGTTGAGTTGAATGTCGCCGTAGCTAAGGTCTCTGCTGTCAGGTTGTTGGGCCTAACCTCAATGGTGCCTGTACCCTTTACCCGGAGTATCAGCGAGCGGGCCGGAGCATCGCCAAGGCTGAAGTCCACGCCACGCACCATCCACCAGTTCATGATGCCAGGGATGCCTGACTTGCTGCTAAGCGGCGAGAAGGTTGACACGGCAGCCATGCGCCCTGATTGCTGCATGAAGGGGTTCACATAGTGGTTGGCGAGCTGGGTAACGCCTGTGATGGCAGCAGTTTCGGAAGTGAATGTGGTGAAGATTCCAGTACGGGTGTTTAGCGTGGCCTTGTTCAATTGTATGTTGCGGTAGCCTCCGCTAAGTCCGCGCTCATGCTCCAGCCATTGAGTGTGGTACAGCAGGTAGTATCCGCCGTTGAACTTCTGTAAGTGGCTGTGGTTGTTGCCGTAGGGGTAGCCCAGTGTGCCGGGGTTTGGCAGGATGACGCCCTGATAGGTCCACTTGTCGGCGAGTGGGTCGGTGCTGGTCATGTAGGCCATGGAGGCAGCCCCTGGAGCATTCTTCTTGCTGTAGGTAGACCAGTCGGAGGCAATGTTCCATCGGGTGCAGTATGTGTAGTACCACTTGCCGTTGATATAGTTCAGTTCGTTGGCTTCGAACTGGCACGGTGCCGAGATGGGCTTGATGTCGCTGCCCAGGCTTATCATGTCGGCTCCAAGCTTCACTATGCGGGCATTGCCGGGCATGAGTTCAGTGGCTCCTGTCAGGATGTCGCCGCCTCCGAAGGTGAGGTAGGCCTCCTGACCGTCATCGCTGACGGCAGCCCCCGGGTCTATAATCCATGAAATCTGGCCCAGGCCTGGCGTGGTGCCGTCAATGAGGGCGTGGCCAAGAGGGTCGGTCCAGGGGCCTGTGGGCTGTGTGGCGGTGAGCACACCGATGCCCGAGGCTCCATAGGTGAAGTAGAGGTAGAAATGCGTCAGTCCGTCGCTCTCCACCCGGCTCACCACGCTTGGTGCCCAAGAGCATGCAGCCCACGGGGCGATGGCCTTCACGTCAATGGGATCGTGCATGGTCCAGTTAACCAAGTCGTCGGTTGACATGCACACCAGGCGGGAGATGTGGCCGTAGCTGTTTTGTGACAGTCCGCCTACGAAGTCAAACTCCTGCTGGTCGTCGGTGGCATAGACATACATCCTTCCGTTGTACTCCACAGCAGTAGGGTCGGCCATGAAGTGCGAGGCGCTCAATGGGTTGGCCCACTCCGGTTGCTTCACGCTTGTGGCCAGCTCCATCTCCTCAGGGTCAATGTTCTTTATGAACAGGAAGGTGTAGAAGTTGCCCGGCTGCAGCTGCACCTTGGGCTTTGTGCTGCCTGCCGTGGCATAGAGAGCCGTTACGTCGGTCTTCAGCGCGTTGGCAGAGGGTCCTGTCACAACCTGCTGAATCCTTACGGGCGAGAACGGCAGGCTGACGGTGACATTGTAGGTGTCGGTGGTGGAAGTGTTGAGCAGCATCACCACCACGGTGTCGCCGTCCTCACTGATATATGTGGAGCCGCCTTTCAGAATGCCGCCGCCATTAGTTAGCGAGGAGCGTATGCGCTGCTTGCCGGTGGCGTTCTTGGCATAGTGGCTGAACACCCAGGCGCGCTTCCACAGCTGACTGTCGCTGCCGCCGTGGTTGGAGGCGAAGAAGTGGGTGAACATAGAGTAGTACACGTAGGCGCTGTAGCCTGAGGTCATGGCCTTCTCTATGCTCTCTATCATGGGGTACTCAACTGTGAAGTTGCCGTCGTAGCCGCTGGCATAGTCAATGAGATACTCCGTCTCCCACATGGGGCGGTGGGTCTTGTTGGTAACGTTCTGCACAAATGTCCAGTCGTTGGTGCCGTAGAGGTGGTTGCCCCAGATGTCAATGTTGTTCACGGCATCGGCCATGGTGACCAGCTTGTTGTTGTAGTTGTGCTGCCCCCAGCCGAAGCATTCCGGCCCCATGATTTTGCAGGAGGAGTCAAGATGCTGGCGCAGGGCTTTCACCATGGCGGCCATCTCGGATGGTGAGTAGATGCAGCTCTCGTAGCTGGCATGCTCCACTCCGTTGTCGGTAGCGGTAGGGGTGTAGTCGCTCTCGTTCTGAATGCTTATGATGTCTATGGGGCATCCCTTGCTGGCCATGGTCTGGCGGTAGCGCTCCAGGAAGTCGGCATACTCGTCGTAGCACTCAGGGTTGATGGCTCCGCCGTTGCTTCCCTCGCCGCCCCAGGAGTGCTCCACGAGGGGCCACACCCATGTGCCGAAGTCGTTCTGGTATTTCTCCGTGTTGTGGGTCTTGTATTTCTTTGGCGGTGTCCAGGGGGTGGCAAAGACCTGCAGGTCGGGGCATACCTGGCGTGCCCAGCGTATGGGGTTGCCGTACTCGCCCCAGTTGTTCTCGTTGGGGTTGATGCGTATTCGCATGATGTTCAGTCCCACTTGGTTCTGGCCCTGCCCCCACAGCAGGTTCACCTTCTGCTGAGTGTAGGCATCGCGCCAGTCGGGAGTCATGGCTGTGCCGCCAAAGCCGTCAATGTGCTGGTAGCGGGTAGTGGCATACACGGTTAGGGTTGCGTTCTTGTCGGCTGCCATGCCTGTAAGGGACAACAGCAAAAGTGCTGCGGTGTAAAGTGTTCGTCTCATTAATATATGTGTTTCCAATTTTGCGTGCAAAGGTAAAAAAATGACACAAACCGTGCTTATCGGTTTGTGTCAATTCCTTTTTTATTTGTCGCTCGCTGCAAGAACTTCTTACTTATTACTTCCCGTCAGCGCCTGCCTCATTTCCTTGAGCAGGTCGCTGGCGAAGATGAAGTCGGTGAGTCGCTTGTTCTGGCTGCCCATGATGTCGGCACTGACGCCCTGCCACTCCTTCTGTCCTTCGTAGATGAAGATGATGTTCTCGCCGATGCCCATCACGGAGTTCATGTCGTGGGTGTTGATGATGGTGGTCATGTTGTACTCGTGGGTGATGCTGTGCAGCAGCTCGTCGATGACAAGGCTCGTCTTGGGGTCGAGTCCAGAGTTAGGCTCGTCGCAGAAGAGGTACTTCGGGTTCAGGGCGATGGCACGGGCAATGGCGACGCGCTTCTGCATACCACCCGATATTTCACCAGGGAACTTGTCCTCGGCTCCTTGCAGGTTGACGCGGTCGAGGCACTCCAAGGCCCTGCGCTCGCGCTCGCGCAGGTTCATTCGCGAGAACATGTCGAGGGGGAACATCACGTTCTCGAGCACGGTGAGCGAGTCGAACAGTGCAGCCGACTGGAAAATCATGCCCATCTCACGGCGCATCATCACCTTGTCGTGCTTCGACATGGCCACAAAGTCGCGCCCGTCGTAGAGCACCTGTCCGCTG
>JAFTAR010000106.1 GCA_017455495.1 Prevotella sp. | reverse complement strand
TGTGCAGTTCGTGCTGGCCCGCAAGCAGAAGTGCCGCGTCATCATCACCAACAACTACAAGGACTACCGCCTCCTGCTGGGCGCACAGATTATCAAGCCCTCAAAGGTCAGGACGATTGCCCGATAAAATATTTTTTAGGTTACTTCAGGGTTGAAGGGCAAACGTTTATTGCTTTCATCATTCAGCTTTCTTTAATACAAACTTACCGATGGCATCCATGCCGCAAATCATTTCCAACATACCGAAGAAGTCCTTTTCGTCCACCTTTCTGGCTCGGCACAAGGCCCTGCGGTTGGCACCTTCAGGCAACATATTGGTAAAGACGGGGAAGATGCGATCAGCATGATATACCCGCTGCGTCTTGGGAAGGTTGACGGAAACAGGTGGTAGGCTCTTGTCTGCCAAATAGTCATCGTCGTAGGCAAACTCATAACAGCCTCTACCTAACTCCGTGAGCCGACCGGCATAGATGTCACCATAATAGACCGCAACCTTTCTCATGCTTTATCCTCTTACACCATTTGTTTCACTTGCAGCACCATTTCCATACCCACCACGTCAAGTATCTTCTGAAGCGTCTGCAGGGAAGGATTACCAACTCCCCGCTCCAAGTCCTTTATGGTCGAGATGCCCACGCCCTTTTTGGGGAGAGCGTCAAGTGAAGTCTACCAGGATGCGGAACACCTTGCCAGGTGCGGCCGCCCACTGCTCCATGGCGGCTGTGGCTCCCTCAGGACGAACACAGTCGGAAATAAGGATGTCGTAGGGAGGGTTGTTCCTCTCCAAGTAGCGTATTACACCTTCGAAATCCTCAGGCAGGGCGTTGCGCGAGCCGCGGATGTCGAGTTCCTTCTGCACGAAGAGCTTCGTTGTGAACAGCACGTCCTGCTTGGCATAGCCTATGCAGACCACGCGGCCCGTGAAGCCCACCTCGCTGACTGCCATCTGGTAGGTGGCAGGAGCGCCCACGGCCTCTATCACCACGTCGCAGCCGCGGCCCTGGGTAATCTCCTGTATGCGCTCGTGAACGTTCTCGCGGGCGGAGTTGATGGTGTACTCAGCACCCATGCCGCTCACTATGCTTAGCTTCTCGTCGTCCATGTCACAGGCTATGACCTTGGCACCGCGCATAACGCTGCGCACCACGGCTCCCACGCCCACCATGCCACAGCCTATGACCATAACCACGTCGGTGTCGACCACCTGAGCACGGCTCACGGCATGGAAGCCCACCGACATAGGCTCTATCAGGGCGGCATGCTTCACGGTGATGTTGCCTATGGGAATTATCTTCTGCCAGGGCAGGGCCACATATTCGCACATGGCACCCCAGCGCTGCACGCCCAGCGTCTCGTTGTGCTCGCAGGCATTGTAGCGGCGGTTGCGGCAGGCAGGACACACTCCGCAGTTGGTATAGGGGTTCACGGTGACGGCCATGCCCTTCTTCAAGTGCTCGGGCACTCCGGCTCCCACCTCGTCAATGACGGCACCAATCTCATGGCCTGGCACCACGGGCATCTTCACCATAGGATTCTGGCCGCGCCATGTGTTGAGGTCGCTGCCGCAGAATCCTACATACTGTACGCGCAGCAGCACCTCGCCGGCACCACACTGCGGTTTCTCAATCTCTGCCACCTGCATTGACTGGGTGGCTGTAATCTGTATTGCTTTCATTTGACGATTAGACAATAAGACGATTAGACAATTAGACAATTTGACGATTAGACAATAAGGCGATTTGACAATTTGACAATAAGACGATTAGACAATAAGACAATTTGACGATTAGACAATAAGACGATTAGACTATTAGACAATTAGACGATTAGACAAATGCTATTCACTCATGTTTTTTATATAGGGCAGGTCGGGCAGCGCGCCAAAGCCGTAGAGGCGGCGGGCGTTCTCGCCCAGGAAGAGGCGTTTCTCCTCGTCGGTGAGTTCCTTGCTCTTCGTTATGAAGTCGTAGCTCATGCGGTAGGTTATGGCGGTGATGGTGCGGGGATAGTCGCTGCCCCACATCAGCTTCTCCGCTCCCACGGTGTCGATGGCCTGGCGAATTACGCGGATGGCTGTTGGGAAGGGATAGAACTCAGAGTTGTAGAGCCAGGTGATGCCGCCGCTCTCCATGTATACATTCTCATTGCGGCAGAGCAGCAGCTGCTGTTCCCAGCCTTCTACTACGGGCATGCCGAAATGGCCTATGGCTATCTTCAGCCTGGGACACTCCTCAATGACTTCCTTCAGCTCGCCCACCTGGTAGTTGCCATCAATGAGGGTGACAGACAGCAGCACGTCGTTGTCCTCCATAAGGTGGAACATCTCCATCATCTCCGGACTGTTCATGAATACGCGCTGAGTATTTGTGATGAGCCGGTGGCCGGGAATGGCCATGCCCTTGAAGCCCTTCTTCTCAATGAGGTCGCGAGCCATCTGGATGAAGCCCGGCTTGAGGTAGTCGGCCATGCCGCAGACGAAGAAGCGGTCGCCGTAGTGCTCCCGCACCCACTTCAGGTATTTGTTCTGTATGCCGTCGATGAACTCCTGCACCACCACGGCGGCCTGCACCTGGGCGTAGTTCATGTTTGAGAGGAACACCTCGGCCGTGTTGTGGCCGTCAATCATGAAGGGAGGCAGCATCTGCACCTCCTCGCCGAGGAACATTGAGCGGCCGTTGGGCAGAGGGGAAATCTTCATGCCGTTCCAGGAGGTCTCCTGGCGATACCACAAGTGGCTGTGAGCGTCTATTATGGTCATTGTTGTTATGAGTTTTTCCAGCGGACGAACATCTGGTCGCCAATTATTTCCTGTACCTTCATTACCAGCTCCATGTCGCAAGGCTCCTCCACGTAGGCAATGTTCTTGAGCACGTTCTTGGGGTTGGTGCTGCTGAAGAGGGTGGTGGCTATGCGGGGGTTGAGGCTGGTGCTGAACTGCATGGCAAGCTTCTCTATGGGGTAGCCCTGCTCGTGGCAGTACTGTGCCGCACGGGCGCAGGCCTGGCGCAGCTCCTTGGTGGCGGGATGCCAGTCGGGGGCGCCGCGCTCTGAGAGCAGACCCATGCTGAGGGGCGAGGCATTGATGACGCCCACGCCGTGGTTCTCGAAGAAGCCTAAGTAGTCGGCCAGGATGGTGTCGTTGAGCGAATAGTGGCAGAAGTTCAGTATGCTCTCCACCGTGCCGTCGTCCACGCGCTCCACTACCCACTTCAGGTTCTCGGGCTGCAGGTCGGTAAGGCCCACATGGCCCACCACGCCCTCGCGCTTCAGCTCCAAAAGTGCGGGCAGAGTCTCGTCGATAATCTTCTGCAGGCCGCCGGGCAGGTCGGCCTGGAACTCTATGTCGTGCACGTTGATAATGTCAATATAGTCCACGCCAAGGCGCTCCAGGCTCTCATAGACGCTGCTGCGGACCCGCTCGGCCGAGTAGTCCCATGTGTTAACGCCGTCCTTGCCGTAGCGCCCCACCTTCGTTGACAGCACGTAGCGGTCGCGCTTTATCTGGCGCAGGGCCTTGCCAAGCACCATCTCGGCCTTCAGGTGGCCGTAGTAAGGCGACACATCGATAAAATTGATGCCGCCGTCAATAGCGGTGAACACGGCCTCTATGCCTTCTTCCTCGCGCAGGCTGTGGAACACGCCGCCTAAGGACGAGGCTCCGAAGCCCAGATTAGAGACGCGCAGTCCCGTCTTTCCTATCTCGTTGTATACCATAATTAATAATGTGTGTGTTCTATCCCTGCAAAGGTAAGGCTTTTTTTCCTTCTGCCAAACTTTTATCAGCTTTTTCTTGGCCAAAACCTTGCTTTTACCGTTTTTTATCCTTAATTTTGCAACCATTATTACAATAAACAAGACTACGGCTATGAAGAAAATGCTTTTGCTGGCTATGGCAGCCATGCTTTCAACCACCTTATCGGCACAGAACCTGCAGAAGGGCACCTACGGCTACCTTTACTGCCACATGAGCGACCAGGGCGAGTACACCGCCTACGCCCTGAGCCGCGACGGCTACCACTACGAGGACCTGCTTGGCGGCGGCCCCGTCATGAACCCTGCCGAGCATGCGCGCATAGAGGGCGGACAGCGGGATGCCTACATCTGCCGCACCTTCGACGGCAAGGGCTACCTCATGGTTACCACCGACATGTGCGTGGCCCGCTCTCACCAGTGGGACAACTACGGCATAGACCTGCTTAAGAGCGACGACATGATACACTGGACAAGCGTCACCTTCGACTACCGTCAGGGCACGTCAATCTTCATGGACCCCGACTCGCCCAGCGTCTACCGCGACTGGAGCACCATAAACCGCGTGTGGGCTCCGCAGATTTTCTGGGACCCCGACTACCAGTGGCCCGGCGGCGAGCGTGGCGGCTACTTCGTCTACTACAGCATGTGGAACCGGGGCGAGGAGGCCTACGACCGCATGTACTACAGCTATGCCGACAAGACATTCACACGCCTCACACAGCCGCGCCTGCTCTTCGACTGGGGCTATGCCACCATTGATGCCGACATAAACCTGCTGAGCGACGGCAAGTACCACATGCTCATAAAGAAGGAGGGTGGCCAGCCCGGCATTTATACTGCCGTGAGCGACCACCTCAGCCATGGTTGGGGCGAGCCTGTGGAGGACGACTACGTAAGCTTTGAGGGGCGCAAGAAGTGTGAGGGCAGCAGCGCCTTCCAGCTGATAGGCGAGGACACTTGGCGCGTGGCCTACATACAATACAGCGACCGCCCCAAGCACTACCGCATCTGCCAGGCCGACCAGAACCTGCGCAATTTCCACGACCCTGTGGATATAGAGGGCGTCACCGCTCCGCAGCACGGCTCCTTCATGCGCCTGACAAAGAAGGAGTACAAGCGCCTGCAGCGATGGTCGCGCCGTCAACAGCAGTAAGACTTCTTCTTCACTCCGGGTTGTAGCCGAAGTTGTCAAGTTCTTTCTTCGATGAGCGCCAGTCCTTGTCAACCTTGACAAACACCTCAAGGTAGATGTGCTTGTCAAAGAACTTCTCAAGCGACTTGCGGGCCTCGGTCGACACCTTCTTCAGGGCCACGCCCTGATGGCCTATGATGATGCCCTTCTGCGAGTCGCGCTCCACGTAGATGACGGCGTTGATGTGTATCTGGCGGTCGTCTTCCTTGAAGCGCTCCACAACCACCTCCACGGAGTAGGGAATCTCCTTGTCGTAGTAGAGCAGAATCTTCTCGCGGATAATCTCTGACACGAAGAAGCGGGCGGGCTTGTCAGTGAGCTGGTCCTTGTCGAAGAAGGCAGGACTCTCTGGCAGCAGCTCCTGTATGCGCTTGAGCAGCATGTCCACGCCAAACTTGTTCTTTGCCGATATGGGCAGTATCTCTGCCTTGGGCAGCAGGGAGTGCCACTTGTCAACAATGTCGCCCAAGTCCTTATCGGCTTTTAGCTCATCAATCTTGTTAATCAGCAATATTATCGGCACGTCCATCTTCTGCACCTTCTCCAAGAAGTCCATGTTCTTCTCAGGGTTCTCCACCACGTCGGTAACGTAGAGCAGCACGTCGGCATCGGCCAGCGCACTCTCCGAGAATGCCAGCATTGACTCCTGCAGCTTGTAGTTGGGTTTCAGCACGCCTGGCGTGTCGCTGAACACTATCTGCATGTCGGGGGTGTTCACAATGCCCATGATGCGGTGGCGCGTGGTCTGGGCCTTGAATGTAGCTATTGATATGCGCTCGCCAACCAGCTGGTTCATCAGCGTAGACTTACCAACGTTGGGGTTGCCTACTATGTTTACGAATCCTGCCTTGTGCTTCTTGTTCTCGTCTTTCATTATTTTTGCATTTTCGTGCAAAATTAGTTATTTTCAGCCGAACAGCCAAAGGAATCCTGCTAAAGTTTCTCGGTAGTTAGAAAAAATCGTGAGGAATTAGTGAGGGGGGACGGCTTACGCGCGTAAGTAGCAACAGCATGGTGCTACTGGTGCTACCGATGCTACTGGTGCTACCGATGCTACCAACAGCACAGCCTATTGTGAAATTATATCGGTGGAATGGGCAATTATCTCAGGTGTGGAGGCTCCCTGCATTCATAACCCAGCCCCAGAGGTTTATAAGGCAGCCCCGGAAAATCATGAAGCAGCCCCGGAAAATCATGAAGCAGCCCCGGAGATTTATAAAGCGGCCCCCCACAATCATGGGGAGCCTCCGCATGCCGAGTAGCACCATGGCGCTACCGCTAACTTACTGACTATCAGTGCCCAGTAGCACCAGTAGCATCAGTAGCACCATAGAACAAAAACATAAAGAGCAGCCGCTTTGTTTCTTGTTGTCCTATTGGCAAAAAGAATCACGCTTTCTTCAAATAATTCCTGAATTGCTTTGGCGGTTCATGATTTATTCGTATCTTTGCAACTGTTCTCCGACTGATGCCGATACCCGCCAAGGGAGGAAGCTGCGGTAAAAGAGATATGGATAACTAAGAAAATACCTATGAGTACACAGACAATGACACAGCAGATAGCCGAATACTTCAAGACGCAGCCCGTATTGAAGGCATGGCTATTTGGATCATACGCCCGTGGCGAGCAGAATACTGACAGCGATGTTGACATACTCTTTGTGCCTGACATGTCACAGCATTTCAGCCTATTCACTTTGGGTGGAATGTATATGGACCTTAAAGATTTGCTTGGGCGAGAGGTTGATTTGGTGCCCGAAGGCTCACTGTTGCCCTTTGCCCAGGAAACCGCCGAAAAAGATAAGAAACTTATTTATGAGAGAATCGCTTAGAGACAGGAATCGTCTGGAGCACATGCTTGACAATATCAGCAAAGCGCAGGATGCCGCTCAAGGTTTTTCCTATGAGCAGGTCTGCAATGATTCCATACGTTTTGCCGCTATATGCTATTACACTATGATTATTGGTGAGGCTGCTTATATGCTGACAAAGGAGTTCAAGGATGCACATCCGGCAACTCCTTGGCGCCAAATAGAGGGTATGCGCCATCACATTGTGCACGGCTATTATCAGGTAAGGAAAGACATGCTCTGGAATGTCATCCTCAATGACTTACAACCCTTGAAGAATCAGATAGAGCAATATCTGGAAGAAACATAATAGAAGGCAGGCAATGAAGAACGTAAAGGGATATGAGATGCCAACGAACTGATGACTTACGAACTGACCATACCATATAAGGAACGCGACCGCTTCGAAGATTTTCTCCAAAAGATAGGTTTTTCTGACTCGGCTCTGAAGAAGGCTGTGTCAAGAGCCGCTGTATTTTAAGTATATAAGAATGTGTAACCCTATAAAACAGCAAGTGCCTATGGGCTGAGACAACAAAAAGAATCACATTCACTTGAAATAATTCCTGAATTGCTTTGGCGGTTTGGGAGTTTTTTTGTAATTTTGCATCCGTTCTCCAACTGACGCTGATGCCCGCCAAGGGAGGAAGCTGCGGGACGAGGACCTATATATAGGAAAAGCGTTACTTGCGCTTTGTACTTGACTCTTCGGAATCTGGCAGTTCCATACAACTAGTCAAGAATCAAAGCAACAATGACGCTCATGGGTATGTAGTATCCGACTTAGTCGCATATATACATATCGGCGTGGGCTTCGGCGTTGCTCGTTCAGACTAGTTGGGCAATGCCAGAGCCTCGAAGAGTGGGACGAGTAACAGGTAGAACTCCCACGCTTCTTTTTATGTGTAGCTACCAATAAATATTATTATCAGCCATACTGGGAGTTTTCTTGGCTAAATGTCATTGAATTATGTTTTGTAGATTTTGTGGAAAGGAACTCCAAGAAGATTCCAATTACTGTCCACATTGTGGAAACAACCAGAACAATTACGTTGAACAGCAGTTCTCTAACACCATCCCTCCTGCAATACCTATCGGATATCCTCCCGCCATACCCAGCGAAAATCCTCCTGCCATACCTACTGGATATCAAAACTATACACAACGTCAGGCTACGATGAACTATGCTCCACAGCAGTATAACCAAGGAGGCCCTCAAAGCTTCAATCTGTTCAAGCGGTTTGTGGGAACCTTAATTGATAAGATTTTTATAGTAGTACTTTTCTTGTTAGTTTTTATCGCAATCTTCCCTTTTAAGGGGCCTGGGTTGCTGGGGGTTTTTACAGCGTTGTTCTTCATGTCTCCCCATGACTATGAATATATTAGTCATGGAGTTGTATCCAGTTTTAACTTATCTTTCATTAGCACACCTGGCGATTTGGACAACTTTATCACAGTTGTATTCTCACTCTTGAATATTATCTATTATGTTCTATCAGAAGCATTGATGGGTGCTTCTCCAGGCAAGAGATTTTTAGGAGGGATAATTATTGACAGCAAAAATAATAAAGTTGACATCTTCAGAGTCTTGCTGAGGGGCATCTGCGGAGGTGCTCTTATAATGGCATCTGTTGTTACTTTACACAATCTTATTGGCCTCAGCTACCTCTTCGTCGTACCTCTCCATTTCTTAATACTAGATGTTCCGTTGTTCTTCATAAGACAGTCGTTAATTGATTTAGGTTCTGGCACAATATATGCAAAACGCAAAACTGTTGCCAACCCCAGTGGTATCAGCGCTATCTTATCTTAATGTCGGTGCAGGTTCCACTTGGAGTTGTCGGTGCTGAAGTCGTAGGGGGCGATGGTTGGCGTGCTGTCACCGGCAGAGTAGAGGCAGTAGCGGCTGTTCAGGCCCGACTGGCCGGGAATGGCGAAGGGCATGATGCGGTAGGTGCCGTCGGTGAGCTGTTCTATGTGCCACAGCTGGCTGTCCTGGCCCTCAAACTCCTTGGTGGTGACCTGCAGGTCGGCAGTGGCCGTGAGGGCACGGGCGGTACCTTCAATGCGGATCTCATAGAGCGGACCCGTAAGGCTGCCTCCAGCCTGAGGCACGGGGCGCACACTCCAGTGCTGCCAAGGGCGGAACATGTAGTCGCTGCAGCGCACGGGGATGTCGCCCTCCGGCCATGTGCCTATCACGTCTTCCAGCGTTTGCTCGGCAATAGGCACTACAGGCTCGTTGGGGTCTATCTGCCAGAAAGGCTGGCGGGCCTGCTCCATACGCACAAAGTCTACTGAAAGCTCAAGGCTGTAGCCGCGCCGCTCGGAAAGAATGGCATAGCTGCCTTCCTTTATCCGCTCTCCTGCTACGGGCCAGCCGTTCTTCCACAGAAGCGGCAGAATGCCTAAGACCGAGCGCCCTCCCTGGTCGAAGTCGGCCTCGAAGTGGCACGACATCACCTCCACGCCATCGTCTATTACGGTGCGGCCGAAGTGTCCCGGCCCCGTCTTGCGGTCGCCTGCGGCAATGACCATACGGCCACCGCCGTGGAACATGTCGCGCCCCACATTATCTATATATGGTCCCTCCACCGAGCGCGAGCGCCCCACCACGATGTTGTAGGTAGAGTTAACGCCGTCGCAGCAGGTGCCGTGGGTGCCCAGGAGATAGTACCACCTGTCGCGGTAGATGAGGTCTGTGGCCTCGCAGTCAATAGCGATGTCCTTTTCCACATTGCCGTTGACACGCCGCCCCGTGGCGGGGTCAAGCTCAATGAGGCGTATGGTGCCGAAGTATGTGCCGTAGCTCACCCACAGGCGGCCCGTAGTAGGGTCAAGCAGCAGCGAGGGGTCGATGGCGTCGCAGTCCTCCATGCCGTCGCTTGATGCCACCTCAACGGGGTCTGTCCAGTGGAACAGCGGCGACTGCGGGTCGAGGGTCTGGTTCCACATGGTCAGTATACGGCCGTTGTGTCCGCCGCCAAGTCCGCCACCCGTGGCTCCGTAGATGCAGAGGTAGCGGTTGCCAATCCTCATCACGTCGGGGGCAGCACCGCCGCCCGGGCGGTCGGCACCGCTCTCCCAGCTCCATCCGTCATGGCTGATGAGTCCGCCACCGCCGGTGCCAAAGGTGTAGTAGCGCCCGTCGCACTCGGCTATGGTTGAAGGGTCGTGGATGTAGGGAGCACCCACCTGCGCCCCTGCGGGGCTAATGAATAAAGAACAAATAATAAAGATTAAACCTGACTGGATATGCTTCATGGAATTCTTAACTCTTAATTCTTAACTCTATATTTCTCACCGGCTCCCCGTTCTCGTCAAGGAAGCGTACACACATGTCGCTGAGGCCTGGGCCGTTGATGACGGCACAGCGCAGCACGTTGAGCCCTTGCCTCAGTGTGAGGCGCGGCGACATGCCGTCGTCCTCCACCATGCGGCGGTCGCCCTCAAGCAGGAGCACCTCCTCGCCGTTGAGCCACCACATAGAGGCTCCGTTGGAGCCAGCTGCCAGACGCACTCCAGTCATCTCCTCCGGACAGTCAATGATGGTCACCGCCCAGAACAGCGAACCGTAGGTCTGCTGTCCCCACTGCTCGGCAAAGCGGAACAGCTTCACGTTGTAGTTCTCACTGTCGAGGGCATGCCACGCCAGTTTCTGGTTGCCCGCCTTTACCTTCTGTCCGTCGCGTGGCAGCATGGTTGTCTGGTCCCTGAAGTAGGTCTGGCTGAAGGCGTTGCGCAGCCAGCTGTTTGTAAACACCACGTTAGAGCGTATGTCCTGGCGGATAGGCTCAAGCAGCAACCATCGGCGAATGAAGCCGCGGTCATCGGGACGGGCCGGAGCAGCGTCCTGTGATACTGGTGTGAAATACACGGGGCGGTTCTTGAACATAAGCCAGTCAATGCTGACGGGTTCGCCCTCGCAGCTTACCACAATATTATTTATGCCCTGGGGTATATGCTCCAGCGGGGCCGTCAGGGTTAGCCACTGCCCGCTCTGGTCGCGGCGGAAGGGTCCCTGCTCGCTTATTACCGTCATCACAATGCGGGCAATAACCTTGCCCCGCGGCCCTTTCTCACGGATGCAGAACTGCGTATTGGCCTGTGCCTTGGCACATACCGTAAGATATGCACCGCTGCCTACATTGCTGAAGTCCACATCGTTATACTGCACCCAACTGCCACGTGCGGGCAGGCAGGCACTCCAGCCGCGGAAGTAGTCGGTGGTATCAATATAGTTTGCTTCCACTCCCGCTGAAGCACTGCTGTAGCGGTCAATGTCTATGCGGTGGGTGGCATCGCTGACTCCCACGCCGCGCAGGGTCTGGCTGACCTCGTTTATGGTGCCGTCGGCATTAAAGCTCACCCTCTCTATACAGGCAGAGCGCCGCTTGTCCATCATTGGCGAATAGTGGTTGCGGTGGTAGAACAGGTACCACTGGCCCTGATACTCCACCAGGCTGTGGTGGTTGGTCCAGCAGCCGTTGTCGTGCTCAGCCATTATGATGCCTTTGAAGTCCCAAGGCCCTAAAGGCGAGCGCGACATGGCGTATGCCAGCGTCTCCGTGGGGTTGCGTCCCTCGCCCGTTTCTCCGCGCACCCAGGGGAACGTTAGGTAGTACCAGTTGCCGCGGCGAAAGGCAAACGGCCCCTCCTTGAAGCCGTCGGGCAGCCCCTCCATAGCCTGGCCTGCCACCCGCATGGTTCCGCCCTGCGGCATGCTAATCTCGGTGAGGTCGCCCTCTACCTCCTTCATGTTTGGCTTCAGCCTGGCACCCCGCAGCCCCATTCCGCTCCAGTAGACATAGGCCTGCCCGTCGTTGTCGATCAGCACGCAGGGGTCTATGCCCGAAATGCCGGCAATGGCGTCAGCCTCAGGAGTGAACGGCCCCTCCGGCCTGCTTGCCGTGGCCACGCCTATGGCAAAGCCGCGGCTGTTGGCGGGAGCGTTGGGATAGTAGAAGTAGTAGGTGCCGCCCTTCTCCACACAGTCGGGGGCCCACATGGAGTAGCCCTGCGGATTGCCCCAGGGCACCTGCTCCTGGCTGAGAATGACGCCGTGGTCGGTCCAGTCGGTAAGGTTGTCCGACGAGAACACGTGGTAGTCGGCCATGCAGAACCAGTCCTGACGCTGGCCCTCAGGGGCGGGGATGTCGTGAGAAGGGTATAGGTAGAGCCGGCCCGAGAACACACGGGCGGTGGGGTCGGCTGTGTACTGGTCGTGGATGATGGGGTTCTGGGCCACTACCGCTAAAGGCAGCAGCGACAGCAGTAGGATTGTCTTTCTCATCAGCATTTTATTTCAGTTGAAAAAATCGCTGCAAAGTTAACACTTTCCTGCTGCCGCCGCTTCTGCTTGTGTCTCACATTTTTTCCTTTCTGTGGCAACGGCTCATTTTGCCCGTGCTCTAAGCATCGGCAAACACCCGGCCGTCGCCGAGCGTCACCTGCAGCTTAGCGTACTCGCAGTGGAAGTCGTTCCTGAGGCGGTCAAGGTAGCGCCTTGCCTCCCACAGGCACATGGGCAGGTCGTGGAGCAGGCAGTTGCCGCAGGTCTGAGGCGTGGTGGCGGGCACCTCTGTCTGGGTGAGCATCCACTCTAAGCACTCAATGGTAAGCTGGCGCATGTCCTCTACGCTGTACGTGCCGGTCATAACGATATACATTCCCGTGAGGCATCCCATGGGGCCTACGTAGACCACGTCGTCCTTTGCCCTGCTGTTGCGGAACCATGTGGCCATGAGGTGCTCCATGCTGTGCATGGCAGCCGGAGCCACGGCCGGCTCCTTATTGGGTTCGGTGATGCGGAGGTCGAAGGTGGTGAAGCCCTTGTCCTGACGCGAGACGTAGATGCCGGGCTTCAGGCGGGTGTGGTCGATTGTGAAACTCTGTATTACTTCCATCTTTGAGTTTAGAGTTTAGAGTTAAGAATTAAGAGTTGTTCTCGCTTCGCTGCGATTAGGAGTTAAGAGTTGCCTCGCTTCGCTGCGATTAGGAGTTAAGAGTTGTCTCGCTTCGCTGCGTTTAGGAATTAAGAGTTTAGAATTATTTGTTTGGAATTGTTACTTCGCCGAGGAATAATTCTTAATTCATCATTCCTAATCGCCGCAGGCGACAACTCTTAATTCTAAACTCTAAATTCTTAATTCAATTCAGGACATCTCCTTTTTCCCGGTCTTTATACCGAATACGCAGAAGGCACCGATGATGAAGAGGGCACCTGCCACAAACATCATTGAGGCCTGGTTGCCGCCAAGGAGCCTCATGATGGTTCCGCCGCAGACGGCAGCCGCAATCTGGGGCAGGCAGATGGTGCCGTTGAACAGGCCCAGGTAGGCACCCATGTGGCCATAGCCCTGCAGGGCATTGGTGACCAGCGTGAAGGGACATGCCAGCATGGCGGCCCAGCCGCAGCCTATGAGCAGGAAGGGCAGTATCTGAACATACTGTCCGGCGCAGAAGGGTATGAGCGAGAAGCCCAGGCCGGCCAGCAGAAGGCTGACGGTATAGGCCACCTTGATGTTGGGGAAGCGGGGTATGAGTGTGGCCCAGACTACGCTGCCCATGGCCTGGATGGCATAGAGCACGCCCGTCCAGTTGCCGGCCGTCTGGTAGGCCTCGGTGGTAGAGTCGGCTGTGCCCCACACGGTGAGCGACACGGCATCGACAACGTAGGTCCACATGTAGAGCATGGCGCTCCAGCAGAAGAACTGCACCAGTCCGATGCGCCAGAAGGCCGAGGGGGCATTCTTCAGCAGCACAAACCAGTTGGCCTTCGTTTCCTTGGTCTCCGACACGGGGTTGTACTCGGCATACTCCTTTGGCGGCCATTCCTTGACCTTCATCGTGGTGTAGATGACGCAGAGGATGAGGATGGCAGCACCCACGTAGAACGACCAGATGACGGAGTCGGGCACGACACCCTCGGGGGCCACATTCTTCAGGCCAATCCAGGTAAAGAGGAAGGGGAAGAGGAATCCCACAACACTGCCGGCGTTGCACAGGAACGACTGAATGCTGTAGGCCTTGGCCTTCTGCCGCTCATTGACCATGTCGCCTACCAGCATCTTGAAGGGCTGCATGGCCATGTTGATGCTGGTGTCGAGCAGCATGAGCATGAGCAGGCCGAAAAACATCACCGCTGAGAG
>JAFTAR010000105.1 GCA_017455495.1 Prevotella sp. | reverse complement strand
CATAATGCTGTATTTTTTAATTCGACATTTAGACATTTAGACTTTTAGACATTTAGACATTTAGACTTTTAGACATTTAGACTTTTAGACTTTTAGACATTTAAACTTTTAGACATTTAGACTTTTAGACATTTAGACTTTTAGACTTTTAGACATTTAAACTTTTAGACATTTAGACTTTTAGACATTCAGACGTTAGCCTGCTTAATCCAAGTACCTCTGACTGAAATGATTTTGTCTAATTGTCTATCAGTCAAAGTGTCTAATTGTCTATCTGTCAAAGTGTCTAATTGTCTATCAGTCAAAGTGTCTAATTGTCTATCTGTCAAAGTGTCTAATTGTCTATCTGTCAAAGCGTCTAATCGTCTATCTGTCAAAGCGTCTAATTGTCTATCTGCCAAAGCGTCTAATCGTCTATCTGTCAAAGCGTCTAATTGTCTATCTGTCAAAGTGTCTAATTGTCTATCTGTCAAAGCGTCTAATTGTCTATTTGTCAAAGTGTCTAATTGTCTATCAGTCAAAGTGTCTAATTGTCTATCTGTCAAAGCGTCTAATTGTCTATCTGCCAAAGTGTCTAATTGTCTATCTGCCAAAGCGTCTAATTGTCTATCTGTCAAAGCGTCTAATCGTCTATCTGCCAAAGCGTCTAATTGTCTATTTGTCAAAGTGTCTAATTGTCTATCTGTCAAAGTGTCTAATTGTCTATCTGTCAAAGTGTCTAATTGTCTATCTGCCAAAGCGTCTAATTGTCTATCTGTCAAAGTGTCTAATTGTCTATCAGTCTATACTTAATACGCTTCGCGGTACTTGCTCTCGTCCTTGTCGTTGAGCATGGAGAGGTAGCTCTGGTACCGGCTCTGTGCTATGTAGCGGTCTTCGAGGGCCTTCAGCACGGCGCAGCCCGGCTCGTGGGTATGCGTGCAGTTCGAGAAGCGGCAGTCCTTGGAGAACCGGAATATCTCCTTGAAGTAGCCGCTTATCTCCTCCGGCTCCATGTCGAAGGTGCCGAAGCCCTTGATGCCCGGGGTGTCAATGAGAGCAGACCCACCCCCGGCCCCTCCCTGTGAGGTAGGGGGCTGTGGTATATCTATCATCTCGCTGAAGGTGGTGGTGTGCTGTCCGGCGTTGTGGGCCTCGCTAAGCTCGGCGGTGCGCAGGTTGGCCCCGGGCACGAGGCGGTTTATGAGCGTAGACTTGCCCACGCCGCTGTTGCCGCTTAGCAGTGTTATCTTGCCCTGCAGCAGGGGCAGCAGCTGGTCTGTGCCCTGCCCCGTGGTGGCTGACAGCTGCACGCACTGGTAGCCAATGCTCTCGTAGAGCTGCACCATCATCTGCTGGTAGTGCAGAAGGTCGTCGCTGAGCAGGTCGGTCTTGTTGAATGCCAGGATGACAGGCACGCGGTAGGCCTCGGCAGAGGCCAGGAAGCGGTCGATGAAGGTGGTGCTGGTCTCGGGGTTGGCCACGGTGACGATGAGCAGCGCCTGGTCCACGTTGGCAGCGATGATATGGCTCTGCTTCGAAAGATTTATGCTCTTGCGGATGATGTAGTTCTTGCGGTCCTCAATAGCCGTTATCAGACCGTCCTCCGTCTCCGTCTGCGGCAGGCGCACCTCCACCCTGTCGCCAACAGCCACGGGGTTGGTGGAGCGTATTCCCTTCAGCCGGAAGTTGCCCTTTATCCTGCAGTCAACCTGCTGGCCTTCGTCGGTCCTGACGGTGTACCAGCTGCCGGTGTTCCTGATTACTAAACCCTTCATAGTGCCTATGATATCTTAATGAAGTCGCAAAGATAAGCTTTTTTTCTTTCATTACCAAAAAATTGTTCAAAAAAACTTAATAAGAAAAAGCACAATATCTTTGGCTGTCTCATCTTTTATAACTATCTTTGTCCCAAAATAACTGAAAACCTATGAACGGACAAGAGCTTATTAAGACCGAGCGAGCCATACTCGCCATGGAATACCTGCCCGCAGTGAACTACTCCATGCTGGCCGGAGGCGTGGAAGCATGCTACAAGTTTGAACTCAGTAACACTGAACAGCGCGACTGGCACCAGATTGTGATCACCCTGAGGGGAACCCTCATTCAGGAGCAAGTCCAGAGATTAGAGTTGCTCGGGGCAGGGCAGACAATACAGGTGAAGAACATCAAGCTCCTGCCCGACATTCAGAAGCTTATAGACATCACCGAGGCCGTAAGCACTACGTTCACCGTGACAGTAGTCTGCGAGGAGCACGGCCTGCTGTTGGAGCAGGAGCAGCCCATCACCCTCATGGCCTACGACCAATGGGCCGGCTCTGCCGTCATGCCCGAGCAGATAGCTGCCTTCGTGGTGCCCAACAATCCGGTGCTGCCGCGGGTGATGGTCAACGCGGCGAGATTCCTGGAGCAGTGGACTGGCTCCTCGCAGCTTGACGAGTACCAGACCCAGAACCGCAACCGCGTGCGGGCCCAGGTGGCTGCCATATACGAGGCCCTGCGCTCTGAGGGAATAGTCTACTCCGCACCGCCTGCAAGCTTCGAGACCAGTGGACAGCGCATACGCCTCAGCGACAGGGTGCTCGCCGAGAAGCTGGGCACGTGCCTCGACACCAGCCTACTGGTGGCATCGTGCCTGGAGGCCTGCGGCATATACCCCATCATTGTGATGATGAAAAGCCACGCCATGGTGGGAGCCTGGCTCACGCCTACGGTAAGCCCCCATGTGGTGTGCGACGACGTGAGCCTGCTGCTCAAGGAAACTGCCGACGGCAACAACAACCTGGTGCTGCTGGAGTCTACTGCCATAACATCATCTGGCAGCATCGCCTTCGAGGATGCCGTGAAGAGCGCCCTACAGAAGCTGAAGGACGAGAGCCAGTTCCAGTACTTTGTTGATGTCCACCGCTGCCGCCTGGCCAACATCCGCCCCATGCCGCAGCGCGTTATGAAGGACGGTTTCTGGACCATAGAGGGCGATGCGGCTTCCCCGCATCGAAACACCACCACAGCTGTTAACGAGCTGAGCCACTACGACCTGCGCCTTGAGCAGACTGGCCAGCCTGTCACCAAGCAGATTATATGGGAGCGCAAGCTGCTCGACTTCTCCCTGCGCAACAACCTGCTCAACACCAGGCTGGGCCGCAGGGTGGTGCCGTTCATCAGCTTCGACATAGACCACCTTGAGGATCATCTGCAGAACAGCGAGGACTACGCTATAACGCCCGCGCCCGGCAAGAAGATAGAGCCTAACGCCGAAGGCATGTACGACTCGCAGAGCCAGGCTGCCGAGTATCAGGAGTTCGTGTCGGAGATGATAAAGGACAACAAGCTTGCCTCCTATCTCACCGATACCGAGCTTCAGAGCGCCCTTACCTATATATACCGCACGGCCCGCACCGCCCTTGAGGAGAACGGCGCCAACAGCCTGTTCCTGGCCCTGGGCATGCTGCGATGGTTCGAGACGGCCAGGAGCGAGCAGCCGCGCTACGCACCCATCCTGCTGCTGCCGGTAGACATTATCCGCCGCAGCGGCAACAAATATATCATACGCAAGCGCGACGAGGACATAATGCTCAACATTACCCTCGTGGAGCTGCTGAAGCAGAACTTCAAGATAAACCTCGACATACTCAAGGAGCTGCCCACAGACGAGTGCGGCGTCGACGTGAAGAAAATCTTCACCATAGTCCGCCGCGCCATCATGGAGCAGAAGCGCTGGAACGTCATAGAGGAGTCCATGCTCGGCCTCTTCTCGTTCAACAAGTTCGTGATGTGGAACGACATCCACTCCAACGCCGACCGCCTGGCCGAGAACACCGTCGTGGCCTCGCTCATAGAGAACCGCGACAAGCAGGGTGCACCCGAGGAGGTGGTCGACGCACGAGTCATTGACCGCAACAACCCGCCCACCGACTTCGCCATACCCCTTGACGTTGACTCCTCGCAGATGGAGGCCATTGTGGAGTCGGGCCGAGGCCGCTCTTTCATTCTCCACGGCCCCCCGGGCACCGGCAAGTCGCAGACCATCACCAACATGATAGCCAACGCCCTATACCAGGGCAAGCGCGTGCTTTTCGTTGCCGAGAAGATGGCAGCCCTCTCAGTGGTTCAGGCACGACTGGAAAAGATAGGTCTGGCACCCTTCTGCCTTGAGCTTCACTCGAACAAGGCCACCAAGAAGCACTTCCTGGAGCAGATGGACAAGGTGCTGAACGTTACAAAGATAAAGGAGCCTGCCGCCTACGCGAAGAAGGCCGAGGAACTCTTTGCCGAGCGCAAGAGCCTCATTGCCTACATGAATGCCCTGCACCAGAAAGGTGCCAGCGGGCTGAGCCTCTACGAGTGCATAACGGAGTACTTAGCCATTCCGCAGGAGGAGGAGACCCTCCCCCAGCCCCTCCCGGTAGGGAGGGGGGCAGATAGTTCTGCCGGCAATGTAAACGACATGTCTATATTCTCCCCTCCCTACAAGGGAGGGGGCGGGGGAGGGTCATCCTACCTCTCTGCTTGCCGCAACCAGATAGAGCCGATAGAAACCATCATGGGAGTGGTGGGCACGCCGCCCGCCGTTCATCCGCTCTACGGGCTGGAGCCAACCGACAACCGCCTGGAGACTACCGACGGAATCAAGAACCTGCTCCTTCAGTTCCAGCAGACGCTGACGGCCTACAACCAGGCCCTTGACAGGCTCAACAGCACAGCGATGCTCCAGCTGCACACAGACAGCGAGCTCCATTGGCTTGAGATGCTCAGCGCTATGCTTGCCACACAGAAACAGCAGGAGGAACTCTTCGCCAGGATAACCGCGTCCTACAGCCCCGACATAGTGAGGATGGACATCAACGCCTGCCGCCGCGAATGGGAGGAGGTGAAGGCGAAGTGGTTCCTGCCAAGGTTCTTCGCCAAGAAGAAGTTCCTCGGCTCCATGAAGCGCTACGGACAAATCTACGAAACCAGCGTTGACGAGGTGCTCACCCTTGTGGCCAACTACCAGCAGATGGGCCTCAGCATGAAGCAGCAGGACGAGCAGATGGCGGCCTTTGCCTGGCAGAACGGCTTCAACCACCAGCAGAAGCAGGCGGCCTACAACCAGGCCGTTGCCGCCCAGGGACAAATGGCGCGACAGGCCTTCCTCCAGGATGCCGGCAACGTCACAGCACTCTGGCACGGACTCATCAACATCACGTCGCAGATAAACTCACGCACCGTAAGGCAGAACACAAAGGAGGAGATTGCTGCCTCGCTCAGCCGCTGGCTTGAAGGCTACCACCTGATGAAGGACTGGTATCTCTGGACCGACAAGAAGCGGGAGCTTCTCCAGATGATGCTGCAGCCCGTAGTTGACAGGATTGAGCAGGGCGAGCAGGCAAGGGAGGTCATACCTTCTTTCCTCAAGGCTGTCTACCACCGGCTGGCCGACATCGCCATCGACCAGGACCCACAGCTGCGCACCTTCAACGGCATGGTGTTCCGCCAGAAGATAGAGCAGTACCGCCGCGACACGCAGCTCTTCCAGGAGCTGAGCAAGGAGGAACTCTACAGCAAGCTCGCCGCCAGGGTGCCGTCATCATCTGCCGTCTCGTCCGACGGCTCGGAGATAAGCATACTGAAGCGGAACATTGCCAACGGCGGACGCGGAAACTCCATACGCACCATCATTGACAACATTCCAACCCTCCTGCCGCGTCTATG
Source organism: Prevotella sp. (assembly GCA_017455495.1). Taxonomy (GTDB): domain Bacteria; phylum Bacteroidota; class Bacteroidia; order Bacteroidales; family Bacteroidaceae; genus Prevotella. The sequence goes on along the minus strand of JAFTAR010000105.1, from coordinate 12,419 downwards.
CCCCTGCATGCTGATGAGTCCCATCAGCGTGGCGCAGTACATAGACCTAAAGGCAGAGAAGTTCGACCTCGTCATCTTCGACGAGGCCTCACAGATGCCCACCAGCGAGGCCGTGGGAGCCATAGCCCGAGGCAAGGCGCTCATCGTCGTGGGCGACAGCAAGCAGATGCCGCCTACAAGTTTCTTCACCTCCACCCAGGTAGACGAGGAGGAGGCCGACATTGACGACATGGAGAGCATCCTTGACGACTGCCGCACACTCTCACTCAGCGAGTACTACCTCAGCTGGCACTACCGCAGCAAGCACGAGAGCCTCATAGCCTTCAGCAACTCGCAGTACTACGACGGCCGCCTGCTCACCTTCCCCTCCGTCGACGACCAGGTGGCAAAGGTCTCACTCGTTCATGTTGACGGCGTCTACGACAAGGGCCGCACGCGCAGCAACCCAGAGGAGTCGAAGGCCATTGTCAAGGAAGTGCTTCGCCGCCTTGCCGACCCGGAGCTGAAGAACTACAGCATAGGCATAGTCTCCTTCAGCAAGGTGCAGGGCGACCGCATAGAGGACGACCTCACCGAGGCCCTTGACAGCCACCCGGAGCTCAAGGCCGCTGCCTACGACGTCAACGAGCCAATCTTCGTGAAGAACCTGGAGAACGTGCAGGGCGACGAACGCGACGTAATCCTCTTCTCCGTGGGCTACGGAGCCGACAAGACGGGCCGTGTGTCTATGAACTTCGGACCGCTGAACAACACAGGCGGAGAGCGCCGCCTCAACGTGGCCGTCTCACGCGCACGCTACGAAATGATTGTATTCTCCACCATGAGCGCAAGCCAGATAGACCTCAGGCGCTCAAGTGCAAAGGGCGTGGAGGGACTGAAGGGCTTCCTGGAGTTTGCCGAGACAGGCCGCCTGCCCATCGCCCCCAACGCCTCGAATGCCGACGGCAGGAATGTCATGATTAGCCAGATATGCGACATGCTCGTCGCCAACGGCTACACGGCAAAGCCCTCCGTGGGCCGCTCAAGCTTCAAGGTGGACATTGCCGTAGCCGACTCCCAGCATCCCGAGAAGTACATCATGGGCATCCTCTGCGACGGCAAGAGCTACTACGAAACCAAGACCACCCGCGACCGTGAAATCGTGCAGCCCTCAGTCATGAAAATGCTTGGCTGGAACGTCATGCGCGTCTACTCCATAGACTGGTACGAAAACCGCGAGCGCGCCACAGAGCAGATTCTGGAGCAGCTGAAAGCCTCCCTCACAGTCCCCCAAGGAGTGCGCGATGCGGTTTCCCCGCATCGAAACCCCTCCCAGTCTATTTACTCCCCTCCCTCGCAGGGAGGGGCCGGGGGAGGGTCTGCCGGGGGTGTGTCTGTTTTCGACCCCAACAACATAAAGAAGTCAACCATACTGTCTGACCCTGCCACCGGCAGCCACCAGGCCCCCTACCTTGAGGCCGAGGTCAACCTGCCCGAGATAGACAAGACACAGTACAAGCCCGAGGCAAGCTACAACGCAAAGGTAATCCGCCAGATTCTTGCCAAGGAGCAGCCTGTCACCGAGAGCTACCTCTGCAAGCGCCTCGCCCGCATCTTCGGCTTCGGACATGCCGGGGCCAACATTCAGAAGGCCGTCAGCCTCGCCGCTGCCAAGTTCTACCGCGACCCACTCTCCCTCGGCACCGACAGCACCCTCTGGACCGACGAGGCCGCAGCCCTTGCCTACACCGCCTACCGCTCGCCTTCGCCACGAACCATCACCGAGATTCCCGTCCGCGAGGTCATGAACGCCGTCAAGGAGGTCATCACCCAGGAGTTCTCACTGCCCAAGGACAAAATCCCCACCATCGCTGCCCGCAAGCTGGGCTTCTCTAATGCCGGAGCCAAGATTGCCGAAACCATAAACGCAGTCATCGCCATGATGCTCAGCAACGGCATCATACGTGAAGTGAACGGCCGGCTGTCAAACACGGACTAACAATTATTAATATTCTACGTTATGAAAGAACCACGTACTATCAAACTACGGCAGCGCCATATCGCCATGCGGTGGTGCTGCGCCGTGCTGTTGCTGCTTGCGGCGGCTACAACACAGGCTGCGCTCAACATCAGTTTGGCCGACCGGCAAATCCTGGCGAAGGCCGGCATTAACGTGAATGACTTTGGTGAGTGGCGCTTCCCCACCAACGATGACGGACACATCACCCGTGTCTACCTGTACGACTGCGGGCTGACAACACTGCCGCTGGCACTGCTCGAACTGCCCTGCGTGGAAGTTGTTGAACTTTACAACAACGCCATCACGGGCAATCTGGGCACTCTGGTGCAGGCATACATAAGCACCAACCCTGTAATCAGCCCTAACCTCACTACCCTGAACATCAACGACAACCAGCTTACGGGCGACATAGGCCCGCTGGTGTCAATCGTTGACGTTCCCAGCATGCAGCTCTATGCCCTAAGGAACCATATAAGCGACATCAGCATCCTGCCCACGAACGAGGGGTTCTGGCTGGACCTGTGGGGACAGACCATTGACGTGCAGATTGACTTCAATGCCGACACGCAGACACCGGACGAACTGATGAGCCTCCTGCCGAGGGTGTGCCTTTTCGACCCGTACAGCCTCTCGCTCAAAGATTATGAAAACATAGAATGTAGGCAGGGCGACGAACATAAGATGACCATCTATCCCAGTTCCGGCGGCTTCTCTGTGTGGACACGCGATGACCTGCGTTTCCAGAGCGGCGATGTTTTCAAGGCTGCCTGCGGCGGCAATTATTTTGACTTGCGTGTGTTCTTTACCAAGGGCGACGCGAACTTCAGCGGCACCATTGATGAAGACGACCTAAATGCCATGCGAGACTATATGGAGGACAACAATGCGTGGAGTTTCAACTTCACCGCCGGCGACCTGAACAACGACGGCTTTGTTGACGTGCTCGACTACGTGGCGCTGATGCACATCGTGGAAGGCACCACGCCCCAGACCACCACGCCGCAGGGCGACAACATCCTCATCATGGGCGACCTGCAGCTGAACTCCCAAGAGAAATTCCTGCCCGTAGTCATCAACAATGCCGACGACCTGGTGGCACTGCAGTTCGACATGAAACTGCCCTACGGCGTGTGGCCCTCGCTGGGGTGGAGCCAGTTTACAGACAGGGTAAGCGGCGACTACGACTACCGCTACGACGAGATAAACTATGCCGACGGCATACACACCTTCCGCATCATGCTCTGGTCAACCACGGGCAGCACGCTCATTGCGAAGGGCCAGGGCGAAGTGTTCACCCTTAAGTTTTACCGCGAAACAAATCTCAGCGTGAGCACCTTCCCCTTCCAGGCAGAGCACGTGGTCTTCGCCACCACCGACAGCCGCAACGTCTTCACCAGTGCACAATTAGGTACGCTCGACCTCAACATGCAGGCCGACGATCTGGAGTGGAACATCCTGCAACAGGCCAGCCTCACCTGCCTGAACAATGACGGCGATGAGGTGCCCTTCTGGGACTTCAGCGGCGGCCCCGAGACGGCGAAGAACCTGCGCGGCGTCACCATTGAGGACGGACACATCACCCGATTAGAGCTTCAGAACGACAAGCTCACGGGGCAGTTCCCCTTTGTGCTCACCACGCTGCCTTACCTCAAGGAACTGTTTATCTATAACAACCAGCTGAGCGGCGACCTGGGGGAGCAGGCACAGGCCTTTGCCGAGACCAGCCCCACGGTGTCAGCGCAGCTGGCGAAAATTGACATGGACCGGAACAACTTCCATGGCAACATTGGGCCGTTCATAGCCCTCTACCCAACCTTGCAGACACTATATGCCCAGTACAACCGTCTGAGCGACATCAGTCCCCTGCCTGATCACCAGTTCAGCATCAACCTCGGTGGCCAGCAGCTCGACAGCATCACCATAACGGTGAACACAGCCACAATGACCACCGCCGAGTTCCTGAGCCAGCTGCCCGACTTGGTGCGCTACAATACATACAGCAACGCACTGAGTAACGACATCCACATCTACTGCTACCGTACCGGGCCGCGGGTGAACGTGCTCGACGTACGGGCAAATGACAATGGCACGTGGTCGTTCTGGACCGACGGCAGCTTCTACAAGCAGGGCGAGACCTTTGTAGCTGAAGGCGGCAACGGGATATACAACCTGCGCCTGCTGTTCAGCAGCGGCGATGCCGACTTCAACGGCCAGATTGACGTGGCCGACGTGCAGCGCCTGGCTTACTGCATTGGCCGCAATGAATATCGCGGCTGGGGCCTTGTCAACGCCTCGGCCAGCGACCTCAACGGCGACAGCCTGCTCAATGTGCTCGACGTGGTGCTGCTGGTGAACCAGGTGCTGGCTCTGCAGCCCGCCGCCGTGCCTGCCTATATAGAGCAGCCCGACGTATGGCTGAGCTGCACCGACGGGCAGCTGGTGGTGAACAGCCGCGAGCCAGTGGCCGCCTTCGACATCATGCTCAGCAGCAACGAGGCCATCACCCTCTCTGACGAGCTGCAGACCACCGGCATGACCGTGAGTACCGAGCAGCGTGGCGACAAGGTGCACCTCGTGGCCTGGTCGATGACCGGACAGACGCTGCCCGCCGGACAGACCGTGATAGGTCAGCTGGCCAACAATGCCCGCATCACCGGTGCCGTGCTGGTTGATGAAAGTGCCCGCCGCATGGCTGTCATGGCCAACCCCGTCACCAACGGCATCAGCACTATGCAGGCCGACCCGCAGAAGGCTGCCTACGAGCTGCGCACGGGCCACGGCCACAGCATAAGCATTGAGCAGGACGGCAAGAAAACCCTCAACACTAACAACACGAAGTAAGACGCTCTCGCGTACATTATATAATATATAGGAGATACGACAATGAAGAACGCCAAGTTATTATACATAGTGCTGCTTATGGCCTTCACCGCCCTGACAGCCACGGCACAGAAGAACGAGATTATCCTGCCCGACCAGCGCTTCTGGGCAGAGGAGATTCTGGTGCCCATACAGATAGAGAACACCGACGACGTGGTGGCTATGCAGTTCGACTTGCAAGTGCCCTCAGGCATCAGCGTCTACGCCAGGGAGCTGGATGCCAGCCGCAAGGCCGACCACGAGTTCACCGTGAACTACCTGCGGCAGGAGCAACAGCATTACTACTACCGCGTGATGCTCTACTCTCCCACGAACACACCCCTGAAGGAGCACTCGGGCACCGTGGCCACCATGCGGCTGACACGTTACGGAACCATTGAGGGCACATATCACGATATGGTCGTCAGCAATGCCGTGCTCAGCAACAGCGACGGCCAGAACGTGCTTACTGGCACACAGAACGGCATCCTGGACTTCACCGACCTGCCCCAGCTTAAGGTGACGGCCTCGAAGAGCGTCATCACCGAGGGCGAGGACATGGAGCTTACCGTCAGCATTGACCACGACATCAGCGAGCCGCTCACCATTACCCTGCAGAGCGAGAACGACGCCCGCTTCGACTACAACATGCAGACGCTGATGCCGGCAGGGCAGAGGTCAGTGACCATCCCCGTCAGGACCGTCAACGACGAGCTGCCCTCGCTCAACCTCTCTAACACCTTCACCGCCTCTGCCCCCGACCACCACAACGGCGAGGTGCTGGTAGTGCTGAAGGACGACGACGTGCCAGAGCTGTCGCTAACCTTTGACGTAAGCGAGGTGAACGAGCTTGACGGCGACGGAGCCGTGACGGCCACCCTGCGCCGCACTCGCAAGACCAACAACAAGATTACCGTAAAGATTAGCGACGATGCCGGCGGAGGCCTCACCTACGCCCAGCACACCATAGAGATGGCAAAGGACGTGGACGAGGTAAAGTTCCACCTCGGACCCGTTGACAACGACAACATCGACGGCGACCGCACCTACCACGTCACGGCAGCCATCTTCGTGGCCTCGTGCGACTGTGCCGTGGGCGGCGAGTCGGCCGGCAGCGTCACCGCCACGCTTCGTGTGCTTGACGATGACGGCCCCAACGGACACACGCCCAACCGCCAGCTGGCCGATGCCATTGTGAGCAACTTAACCGTGAACCAGGCTGAGGTGGAGGTTGGCGGCAACGTGACGTTCACCATCACCGTGAAGAACCAGGGCACCGACGTGCTGGCTGCCACTAACATCGACCTCTACAACGAGACTACCGGCGAGAACGTGGCCACCCTGCGCACACGCGGGGCAATGGCAGTAGGCGACACAGAGACCCTGACCCGCAAGGTCTACCTCACCCATGTGGGCACACAGCAGTTCTATGCCGTGGTCAACGAGACTGAGGAGGTCTCCGAGCTGCGCTACACCAACAACCGTTCCTCCCTTGCCACCGTCAAGGTGACGCCGCCCTTCACCGCCTCCATCACCACCGACAGGCACGTCTATGTGCAGAAGGACACCGTGGTAATAACCGGACGGCTCACCGGCCACGACATAGCCCGCGCCTCCGTTGACATATACTTCATCAACGAGGGCTGCCGCGAGGTTACAACCGTCGTATCAAACGCCCAGGGCGAGTTCTACTTCAAGTGGGCGCCCTACGAGTACCAGTCGGGCCACTTCATCCTCGGTGCCTGCTACCCGGGCGAGGAGTTGACCACCGCCATGGCCGAGGTTGACATCTACGGCCTACGACGTGCCGACCGCAGCCGCATCAGCAACGAGATTACCATAGGCGAGGCCATGCGTGGAAACATCATGCTCGACAATCCCGGCTTGTTGCCGCTCACGGGCGTCAAGGCCGAGGTGGTGTCCATTCCCGACAACTGCGTGGCCGAGGTTAACCTGCCCGCATCCATCGCGGCCAACAGCAGCGTGCCCCTGCAGTTCTCGCTCCTGGCCAGCACCCCATCGCCACAGAAGCAGTGGCAGCAGGCAAAAGTGGTAATCACCTCGGCCGAGGGAGTGCGCCTGCCGCTCACGCTCTACTACTACGCACAGTATGCCCAGGCATGCCTCGTGGCTGTCGACGGCAATGACATTTACACATCGATGACCAACGGTCAGGTGCGCGAGTACCCGCTGGTCATCACCAATACCGGCAAGGGCTCTTCCGGCCAAATGACGCTGGTCCTGCCGCCGTGCATCAAGAGTCCTACGGGCAACACACTCTCGGCCCTTGAGCCGGGCGACACCACCATTGTACAGCTGAACTTCGTGCCCGTGGAGGCCATGCAGCTCAACGTGCCCTACACCGGCATGTTCAGCATCACGCCCGAGCACGGCATTGGCCTGGCCATGAACTTCAGCGTGATGCCCGTGTCCGACCAGACGGGAACACTCGTTGTCGACGTCACCGACGAGCTGACCTACTATACCGAGGAGGCTCCCCACGTGGCCGGTGCGCAGGTGGTGCTGCGCAACGCCGTGACAGAAGCCGTGATGGCACAGGGCCTGACCGACGAGAACGGACTCTACACCGTGACCCTGCCGGAAGGCTACTACCAGCTGAACGTCACCTCCGACAAGCACAGCTCCTTCAAGAACAACATCCTCATCAACCCCGGTATGACCAACATGAAGGAGGTGTGCCTCACCTATCAGGCCGTCACCGTGACGTGGGAGGTTGTGGAGACCGAGGTTGAGGACGAGTACAAGATTGTGTCGACGATGGACTTCGAGGCACGCGTACCGGTGCCCGTGGTTCAGCTGAACACGGTGCCCGAGCGCCTCGGCATCGACCACCTGGCTCCGGGCGAGTCGCTAATCTTCCACAATCTGATGACCAACAAGGGCCTCATAGCCGCTTGGAACACCAACCTCTACCTGCCAGCCGACGACGAATACTTCACCTGGGAGCCGCTGGCCGAATACGAGGGCCTCTTGCTGGAGCCGCAGCAGAGCTATGTCATCCCCGTCAGGGTGACGCGCGTAGGCGGCTCTGCTGAAAGCCGTCGAAACGCTCCTGACGGCGGTGCTACCGGCATGCCCTGCGGCATTACGGAGGACCTCTCATTTGAATGGCCCTGCGGCGGCACGTTCCATACCGGCGGTGCCAGCGCCAGCCTCTACACCAGCGGACAGAGCTGCGGCGGCGGCCGTAGCGGCGGCTGGATTCCTGAAGGACCAGGCGATGGCGGCCCCGGCTGGGGATGGATTGAAGGCGGTGTTCCAATTGAGGAGTGGGCTGCCAGCGACTGCAACGACTGTCTTGACGACCTGCTGAGCATCTTCCGCGACTGCGTGCTGCCTACCGTAACCTCAGGCGTACCCCTGCTTGGCTGTGCCATAGGCATGGGCTCATGTCTGAACGACGTAGGCCACGTCATTGACGGCGACAAGCCCTTGGACATCAACGTAGTGCTGCCGTGCATGCTCTCCGTGGGCGGCTGTGCAGTAGAAGTGTTATGCCCCGAGTGTAGCGTTCTGGGAGGCCTGCTCTCGCTGGCCGGATGCCTGTGGACGGTGACCCACCTGGAGTGTACCGGCGGCGTGGGCGGTTCAAGCGGCAGCGGAGGCTTTGGCGGACCTGGCGGCGTAGGCCCTGGTGGCAGCGGCTCGGACGGTAGCGGCTCAGGCAGCGGCGGCGATGGAGGCGATGACGGACAGGGCGGTTCGAAGGCTCCCAAGAAGGCCGACATCCTGCCAAGCTACGCACAGAGCTACCAGCAAAAGTGCCAGATGATGCTCGACGTCATCAACGCATTCAAGAACCAATATGACGAGTTCTTCGGCGACACCATCTGGATGGCATCGCTCAGCCAGCAGCAGTTTGGCAATCTCATCTCCACCGTGGCAAGCACCCCCACCGACCAGCAGCTCACGGCGGCCTCCATTGCCCAGTACGTGCCTGAGGGCATCAGCAGCCAGCAGGTGCAGCACTTCGTGGACCGCTTCAACAACAGCCGCCTCTATGCCCAGACAGGCCAGCCATACGACAACATGATAGACATGGAGAACATGCAGCGCCAGATAGAGGTGATGCGCGATGCCGAGTTCACCGCCATCGGCTTGGGCTACGAGTCGTTCGAAGAGATGTTCCAGAAGGAGACCGAGGACTTCATGGCCCGCGCCTCAGAGACCAGCGAGGGCGTCTGCGCAACCATAAAGCTGCAAATCACGCAGACCATGACCCTTACACGCCAGGGCTTCCACGGCACGCTGACCATTCAGAACGGCAGCGAGCACGCCGACATGCAGGACATAAAGCTGCGCCTGAAGGTGGTGAGCGAGAACGGAGTGACAGCAACATCGCGCGAATTTGAGATGCACGTGGAGAGCCTTGACGGCTTCACTGGCGAGGCCGACTTTGACAGCGGCTGGGGCCTGGAGGCCAACCAAAAGGGCACCGCCGACATACTCTTCATTCCTACGAAGTATGCAGCACCGGTAAAGCCCGTGAACTACTCCTTCGGAGGCACCCTCTCATACGTTGATGCCAACACCGGCCTGCGCGTAACCCGCGAGCTGTACCCCGTGACGCTCACAGTGAAGCCTACGCCCGAGCTTGACCTCACCTACTTCATGCAGCGCGACATCTGGGGCGACGACCCGCTCACCGAGGACGTGGTGGAGCCTATGGTGCCTGCCGAGTTCACAGTGGTAATAAACAACAAGGGCTACGGCGATGCCACCAACGTGCGCATGATGACCGAGCAGCCCAAGATTATTGAGAACGAGAAGCACCTGTACATAGACTTCGAAATCCTCGCTTCCACACTGCGCGGACAGGACCGCGTGCTGGCTATGGGCAAGACCGTGCCCACTGAGTTCGGCACCATTCCGGCCCACTCGCAGACATGGGGCTCGTGGGAGCTGCAGAGCACCCTGCTGGGCCACTTCGTGACCTACAACATCGAGGCCACCCACGTCACCAGCTATGGCAATCCTGACTTGTCGCTGCTCGACCAGGTCACCATCCACGAGCTGATACACGGTTTCACGCCAGAGGACGGACAGCAGCCCGACAACATGCAGAGGGCATTCCTCGTCAACGACGTGCTCGATGCCGACGACACGCCTGACGCCCTCTACTTCAGCGATGCCACCCAGACGGAGGTGTACCTCTCGGCCCAGGCCACAACGGCTGCCGACGGCGAGCTGACCTACAAGCTACACGTGGTGCCCTCGCGCGAAGGCTGGAACTACGGCTCGGTGGAAGACCCCACCGACGGCCGCCAGCGACTGCTCAGCATTATGCGCCTCAGCGACCAGCAGGAGCTGCCGTTAGACAACTTCTGGCAAACCGACCGCACCCTGCGCGATGCCAAGGCTCCCGTCTATGAGAACCTGCTGCACTTCGTGGGCCAGATGAGCGCCCAGGGCGAGGACTACCTGCTCACCTTCGAGCGCCGTCCCGACGTGGAGCTGGCCGTGGAGAGCTATCTTGACCTGCCCAACGAGGACAGCGTCATCACCTACTCGCTGCCAAGTCTCACCGTGCGCTTCACCAAGCCTATCGACTTCACCACGTTCAACTATGAGGACATAAAGCTGTGCCACCAGGGCGTGCCCCTTGACATAAGTCGGATGCCCATCACGCGAATAAACGACACCGACTACCGGCTTACGCTGACCGGCCTGACCGACTCTACCGGCTACTACGTGCTCACCGTTCAGACGGCGAAGATTACCGACAACGAGGGCTTCCTGGGTACCACCGGCAAGATGGCCACGTGGATACAGCTGCTCACGCAGGGCATCTACTCGCCCCTGCTCGACGGCACTCCCATGCAGCCTGCCTTCCCAGCACGCCGCTACGACCTCCAGGGACGGCCCGTAGGCCCAGCCTACCGCGGACTGAGAATAGTAGGAGGCCGCGTGATACTGCCGGGACAATAAGACAGTTGTAGAGCGTGCCATCACACAGAAGAACGCGGATGAAACGGTTTTCCATATCCCTGTTTCATCCGCGTTTTTCTGTGCAAACAGATTGTTGTCCTACGTTGTCTAAGTTGTCTTCTGTTAAACCTACTTGTTCACCACCTTGCGGGTTTCACTGCCCACCTTCACAATGTAGACGCCCTTGGTGAGTGTGGTGAGGTCGAAGGTGCCGCTCTGGTTCGACGAGAACACCCGCTGGCCGCCCATGTCGTATATCTCTATGCGCTCGCCTGCGGCAATGTCGGCCCGCAGCACACCGCCGCTGAAGCTCATCCTTGACTGCGTTACGCTCTGTATGCCCGATGGCGTGGTAGAGAAGAACATGCGCTGAAGATTGCTCAGCGGAAGGCTCTGCGTGCTGCCGTCGGAGAGGTGGACAATCATGTTGGAGGCATCGAAGGTGATCCTTGAAATGTTCGTAATGCTGAAATCAACGGCACCGCCGTTGTCCTGGGCAATGCTCAGATACTTGTAGTCGTCGGCCTGTGCGGTAACAGCTCCCGCCATGATGAGCAGCGAGGCAAGGTATGTGCGTAGCTTCTTCATAGAAAATGCAAAATTAATTTGGTTGCAAAGGTAGAAATAAATTTGTAAAAAAGTAGCGTTTCGCTCGTTTTTTTTCCTAAAAATGTTGCAGGTCACGAAAATAATGTATAATTTTGTGGCTGAAAAGAATTAGAGAGATGAAGCTAAAGAAGAAAGAATTGCTGTACCAAGAGGCAGGGAAATATTTTCTTGACTTGTCCAAATTGGTATTTGGAGGTATCATCTTAGCCGAAATTATGAATCTTAACATTAACGATGGTGCAATATTCGGCATAGGTGGGGTGGCTGTTGTTGGCTTTGCTCTTTTCGGATTTCACTATTATTCTAAATCAAAGAAATAGTCATGGGACTGATTTACTTTTTAGGTTCTTTTGTCTTACTGGGATTGCTTTCAATCCTATATACAGACTGGTATGACAGGAAACATCCTGGCTGGGGAGAATAGTTTAAAAGATAATACTTAACATTATGATTGACGTAAAAGAAACATTGCAGAAAAGCGAGGAGCGCATGGAGATGGCAGCTATGTTCCTTGAGGACGAGCTGAACCGCATCCGTGCCGGCCGCGCCAACGTGGCCATCCTTGACGGAGTGAGAGTGTCGAGCTACGGCTCGAAGGTGCCCCTTAACCAGGTGGCTACTGTTAACTGCCCCGATGCGCGCACCATTGCCATCAAGCCCTGGGACCGCAAGCAGATAAAGGACATTGAGAAGGCCATCATGGACAGCGACGTAGGCATAACGCCGGAGAACAACGGCGAGATAATACGCCTCACCATACCGCAGCCCACCGAGGAGCGCCGCCGCGACCTGGTGAAGCAGTGCAACAAGATTGCAGAGAAGGCAAAGGTGGAGGTGCGCAACGTAAGGGCCGACATAAAGGACAAGCTGAAGAAAGCCATCAAGGACGGACTCTCCGAGGACAACGAGAAGGACGCCGAGCAGGAGCTGCAGAAGATTCACGACAGGTTCATCAAGAAGCTCGACGAGCTTATTGAGGCAAAGAACAAGGAAATAATGACTG
>JAFTAR010000104.1 GCA_017455495.1 Prevotella sp. | reverse complement strand
TTCGGCAGCGAGGCTATAGACACCCTGCTGAAGCGACTGGAGGACGACCGCGGCAAGTATATCTGCATCGTGGCCGGATATACCGAGCAGATGCACGACTTCATTGACAGCAACCCCGTCCTGAAGAGCCGCTTCACTCAGACCATCCACTTCGACGTCTACACGCCCGACGAGCTTACGCAGATATTCCTCAGCATGGCCGAGTCGAGGAAGTTTGAACTCGACGAGGAAATGCGTGCCGCCGTACACCGCCAGTTCGAGCAGCTATACCTGCGCCGCGACAAGAACTTCGGCAATGCCCGTGAGGCAAGGCGCATATTCGACGAGACAGTGTCGCGCCAAAGCCAGCGCCTGGTGGAGATGATGAGCCAGCCCGACGTCCTCGTGAGCGACAACGTCATGGAGGGATTCTTCCGCACCGATATGTACCGCCTCACTCCTGCCGACCTGCCTATGGAGCAAGACTCCAAGGCCCGCCCGCTCGACGAGGTGCTCAACGAACTCGACGACTTCATCGGCATGACATCGGTCAAGGACCATATACGCCGCCTGGCCGTGCAGAGCATGTTCATGAAGCAGCGCGCAACAGTTGGAGCAGGAAACGTGCAGCAGATGGCAATGAACTTCATACTTACCGGCAACCCCGGCACAGGCAAGACTTCCATTGCACGCAAGATGGGCGAGGTGCTGCAGTCCATGGACATTCTGCCAACAAGCCGCGTCATAGAATGCAGCAGGGCAAACTTGGTGGGAAAATACATGGGCGAGACTCCGAAGATTGTCAACTCCATGTGCGACAAGGCCATGGGTGGCATTCTGTTCATCGACGAGGCCTACACACTCTCCGACACTAACGACCAATACGGCAAGGAGGCCATTGACACGCTGATGAAGCGCATGGAGGACGACCGCGGCAAGTTTGTGGTGATAGCTGCCGGATACAAGGACAAGATGGAGGAGTTCCTGCAGGCCAATGCAGGACTGGCAAGCCGCTTCACCCACAAGATGCACATCGACGACTACAGCGAGGAAGAGCTGCTTGAGATATTCAAGAAGATGGCACAGAAAGACCAGTACATCCTCTCGCCGCCTGCCGAGTTCAAGGCCCTTGGCATCATCTCAAGCATGGTTGCACGCAAGGACGAGAACTTCGGCAACGCACGCGAGATGCGCAACCTCTTCGACCGCACCGTGCAGCAGCTCTCTCTGAGAGTGTCGCAGATGGACCCGATGCAGGTGACCAAGGAAACCTACCAGATCATACTCCCCGAAGACATCAAGGAGGCTTAGGAAAACGTAAATCACGAAACAGAAAAATCAGTAAACCAGTAAATCAATATGATAATTTGTCCGAACTGCAAAGAAGAAATAGACGACGATTCCCACTACTGTGACCAGTGTGCGCAGGCCCTGTTCTTCTGTGAGAAGTGTGGACGCGTGGGCTTGGGCCGCCGCTGCACCAGCTGCGGAGGCCTGATGCTCACCCCCGAGGAGTTTGAGCAGCGCCAGGCCCGCAAAAACTTCTCCATGGGTGTCTCCGTGTCAACAGGTTTCGCCTCGCAGAGCTATGGCGTAACGTCAAGAGGACTTTCCGGAGTAACCGCGCCAGGAGCCGTCACTCAGCGCTCATCGGGCGGAATACCTGAACTGCTGCTCTACAACGACTCGCTAAACATACGCCTGAAGGGCATCAACGGAGCCGTGATAGGAAGGCGGCAAGGCCCCTACACACAGTTCTTCGCGCAAAACCTGTACGTGTCAGGTGTGCACGCCCAGCTGAAATACAAGAACGAGTCGGGGTGGTCGGTTACAGACAAGCACTCGTCAAACGGAACAAAACTCAATGAGCGCCCGCTGCAGCCCGACGTTGACATGTCGCTCAAGAATGGAGACATCCTCACTGTGGCGAATGTCATTCTTCAAGTTTCCATCCACTAAGAAAGTAAAAAACATTTCATAGCATACAATGAAATTCAGTATAACCGCAGCCAGTAGCGTTGGCTGCGTCAGGAATAACAATGAAGACATGGTTCTCGTAGGCGAATGGTTCGTCCGCAACGGGAAAATGAGTGAACATTTCGATACAGACAGCACCGACCGTTACCTTATGGCACTGGCCGACGGCATGGGAGGGCACAACAGCGGAGAAGTGGCAAGTAGCGACGTGCTCCACAACCTCCACTTCTTTTTCTCCGACCTGCCAATAGGCCTTGACGTGGGCGGCTTCAACGAGGCTATCTACGAATGGCTCACCAGCATAAACAACATCATTGACTCCAAGGGGCGCGAGGACGTGAAATACAACAAGATGGGCACCACCCTCGTTGCCATGGCCTACTATGGCGGAGAGTTCTACTGGATGAACTGCGGAGACAGCCGCCTGTACCGCTACCGTGACGGCAAGCTCCTGCAGCTATCCACCGACCACTCGCTGTCGAACCTGATGGGCACAAACCAAAAGACAAACATCATTACCAACTGCATAGGTGGAGGCTGCAAGACCAGCTTCATCGACATAATAAACTGTACGGCAGACATATGCCCCGGCGACAAGTACATCATCTGTAGCGACGGACTGACAGACATGCTTAGCGACAACTCCATTGCCCAGTGCTTAGCCGAAGGCTACACCGCCGA
Organism: Prevotella sp.; assembly: GCA_017455495.1. Lineage (GTDB taxonomy): Bacteria > Bacteroidota > Bacteroidia > Bacteroidales > Bacteroidaceae > Prevotella. The sequence continues at coordinate 12,636 of JAFTAR010000104.1, read as the reverse complement.
TGCCCTATGCAAGGAGGCAGAGATGGCAGGCGGCAACGACAACGTGTCGGTGATAGTAGCCACAGTTAAATAACTCCTCATTTATCACTTTTCACTTCTAACTCACATAGATGCCGTTAAGACTACCCGACCGCCTGCCAGCCATTGAACTGCTGAAACAAGAGAACATCTTTGTCATGGACTCCTCGCGGGCCCATGCCCAGGACATACGCCCCCTGCGCATTGTCATACTGAACCTCATGCCGCTGAAGATTACCACAGAGACCGACCTTATACGCCTGCTGTCAAACACTCCCTTGCAGCTTGACATCAGCTTCATGAAGCTGCGCAGCCACACATCGAAGAATACCCCTATTGAGCACATGATGATGTTCTACCGCGACTTCCATGAGATGCGCAACGAGAAGTTCGACGGCATGATTGTAACCGGGGCACCGATAGAGCAGATGGCATTTGAGGAGGTATCATACTGGCCTGAGATAGTGGAAATATTCGACTGGGCAAAATCACACGTCACGAGTACGCTCTTCATCTGCTGGGCAGCCCAGGCCGGACTATACCACTATTATGGTGTGCCCAAGTATCCGCTTGAGAAAAAGATGTTCGGCATCTTTCCCCAGCATATCCTTCAGGACCAGCTGCCCATATTCCGCGGCTTCGACGATGTGTTCATGATGCCGCACAGCCGCCACACAGAGATAAGGCGCCAGGACATAGAAAAATGCCCGCAGCTCACCATCATTGCCGAGTCGGAACAAAGCGGCACCAGCATTGTCATGGCCCGGGGAGGGAGAGAGTTCTTCATTACGGGCCACCTGGAATATGCTCCGCGAACGCTTGATGCCGAGTATCTGCGCGACAAGGGCATACGTTCCGACGTAGGCATTCCCGTAAACTACTATCCAAACGACAACCCGATATATCCTCCTATGGTGACCTGGCGCGCGCACGCGAACCTTTTTTATAATAACTGGGTCAACTACTACGTCTATCAGGAAACGCCATACGACATCAGCCGTATTGGAGAGAATTGAGATTTATGCAGGCACTTGAATTGCTGGCACCGGCAAAGAATCTTGAGACAGGCATCGCTGCCATTGACCATGGGGCAGATGCTGTCTACATAGGTCCTCCGGCTTTCGGTGCACGTGCCGCAGCCGGAAACAGCATTGCCGACATAGCCGTGCTGTGCAACTATGCCCGCCGGTTTGGTGCCAAGGTCTATGCCACTGTCAACACTCTTCTGCATGACGACGAGCTGCCAAAGGCTCATAAGCTAATCCTTCAGCTGGCAGAGGCCCGTGTTGATGCCGTGCTTATTCAGGACATGCGGCTGTATACATACGCTGAGGCAAACTCCCGACAACCGTCTTTAAACCAGCTGATTCCTTTCCACGCATCCACTCAGGCCGACAACCGCACGGCAGAGAAAGTGAAGCAGCTCTACGACCAGGGCTTCCGCCGTGCCGTACTGGCCCGCGAACTCTCGGTAAAAGAGATAAAGGCCATCCACGAGGCCGTGCCGGATATGGAACTTGAAGTGTTCATCCATGGTGCACTATGCGTTAGCTACAGCGGCCTGTGCTATGCCTCTGAGCATTGCTACGGGCGCTCTGCCAACCGCGGCGAATGTGCGCAGGTCTGCCGCATGAAGTTCGACCTCGTTGATGCCAACGGTACGGAGATTGTACATCAGCGCCACCTGCTCTCACTTCGCGACCTCAACCAGAGCGCCCACCTTGCCGAACTCATAGAGGCCGGCGCCATGTCGTTCAAGATTGAGGGGCGCCTCAAGGATGTGGCCTATGTTAAGAATGTCACCGCTGCCTACAGCCAGTTGCTCAATGCCTACATAGCCCGGCACCCCGATGACTACTGCCGGGCCTCAAGAGGACAATGCCGCTACACCTTCCAGCCCGACCTGAACCGCACCTTCAACCGGGGCTACACCACTTACTTCCTGCACGGACGGCAGCCCTCCATGGCATCGTTCTTCACGCCAAAGGCCATCGGACAGCCTGTAGGAACGGTGAAGCAGATACAGGGGGCATGGCTCACTGTGGCAGGCACGGCATCCTTTGCCAACGGCGACGGCCTGTGCTACTTCAATGACGACAAAGAGCTTCAGGGCTTCCGCGTGAACCGGGCAGAGGCCTCAAGGCTCTACCCTCTCAAGATGCCCAAGGACCTGCGTCCCGGCACCACCCTCTACCGCAGCAACGACCAGCAGATGGAGAACCTGCTGAGCAAGCCCAGCGCAGAGCGGAAAATACCCATTGCCATGAAGCTGCAAGCCACCCCGCAGGGCTTCTCGCTAACCATTGACGGCCAGACCGTAGAGATGCCCATGGAGCATATCATGGCTCAGAAGTCACAGCGGGAGCGCATTATCAGCGAACTAACGAAGCTTGGCAACACCCCATACGTGTGCACTGCCTGCGACATTCCCCAAGACTTCCCCTATTTCATTCCCGCCAGCCAGATAGCAGCACTGCGCAGAATGGCTGTTGAGAGTTTAGAGTGGAGAGTGGAGAATGGAGAGTTTGCTACCGCACCAAAAACTACGGCGGCAGAAAACTCTAAACCCTACACTATAAACTATAAACCAGACTCACCCCTCATGCAGTGCCGCTACTGCCTACGCTACGAAATGGGCTACTGCATCAGGCACGGCGGCAAGAAGCCTCAGTGGACTGAGCCTCTCTCCCTTCGCCTGGCCGACGGACACGTATTCCGGCTGGAGTTCGACTGCAGCAAATGCCAGATGAACGTGTTGGGCGGGCTTCGCCCTAAATAATACATAACAAACGATAAATGACTACAATATGGGTTTAACGAAGAGAACGTCAGCGAGGAAGCAATCCGGAGCAAAGTCTTTTGCGCCTTATTTATCATTTATCATTTATTATTTATTATTTAGCGTAGCGCTCACCTCTTGCTATCGCAACCAGGTGCCCACCACCGATGCATGGGTGCCCACCGAGGAGCAGATGGACTCCATATCCTTCTACACCACCCACCACTATACCCAGAACTACAACTTCCTTGTCACCGCCGACTCCCTGCGCCTTATAGCCCAGCTGCCGGAAGAGGCCGTCAGCGGACTCCTTGTCGACACCGTCACCGTATATCATGGCGACCCTCTTGTTGTTGCCGACATCATGATACTGCCCTCCGACACCATAGACAGCGTGTGGGTGCAGATGGCACGCGACCAGAGCACAATAGCCTGGGTACACGAGACCGACCTGCTCAAAGCCTGCTCTCCCGACAACCCCATTTCGCGCTTCATCGACTTCTTCTCCGATATTCACCTGCTCATCATGCTGGCTGTCATTGTGCTGGCTGCCGCCCTCCTTGTGGTGAGGCAGCTATACCGCCACAACGCCATGATTGTACACCTGCGCGACATAGACTCCTTCTACCCCACCCTACTCTGCCTGCTCGTGGCAGCGGCAGCAGTGTTCTACAGCACCATACAGGTGGAAAGTCCCGACTCGTGGCGCCACTTCTACTACCACCCCACGCTCAACCCCTTTGCCGTGCCCCTCCACTTGGAGATGTTCCTGTTCTCCGTCTGGGCCATTCTCATCGTCACCGTGGCAGCCCTCTACGACATCTTCCGCCAGCTGCCCACCTCACAGGCACTGCTCTACACCACCGGCCTCGCCGCCGTCTGCTCGCTCTGCTACATAGTGTTCAGCGTCACCACCCTCTGGCACTATCTCGTGGGCTATCCGCTGTTGCTGCTCTATGCAGCCTTTGCGCTCTGGCGCTACATTCGCTTTGCACGCACCCCCTACTCCTGCGGGCAGTGCGGCCTGCCACTACACGAACGGGGACAATGTCCACGCTGCCATGCCATCAATACATAGAAGAAAACTACAACAGCCTAACCTAAAAGACACTATGAAGATACTGCATACAGCCGACCTGCATCTTGGACAGATAATATACCAGAACTACGACCGCAGCGAAGAGCACCGCCACTTCTTCAGTCAGCTGGAACTGTGGTGCAAGGAGGAACAGCCCGATGCCCTGCTCGTGAGCGGCGATGTGTTCGACATACAGCAGCCTTCAGCATCGGTAAAGAAGGCTTTTACCGACTACTTTGTACGCCTGCACCAGGAATGTCCGCAGATGACTATCGTAATAACAGCAGGAAACCACGACTCTGCCTCGCGCATCCAGGCCGACAATGCCGTGTGGCAGCTTGCCAACACACACATGGTAGGAACGCCGCCTGCCGTTGACGCAGAGGACGGCTGGCAGTACCAATACATTATTAAAATAAACAGCGGCTACATCGTAGCGCTGCCCTACATGGCTGGCGACCGCAGGAGAACCATACAGTCCATACTTGACAAAGTTGCCGAGGACAACGTTTTCGGTCTGCCTGTTGTAATGATGGCCCATCAGGCCGTGGCGGGACTTGACACTACGGGCCATAATTTCGACATAGGCACTCTGAAGACCCTTGACTCTGCCTCTTTTGGCAACGGTTTCGACTACCTCGCCCTTGGACACATACATAAACCGCAGACCATTGGCCACCAGGAAGACGGGATGAAAGCAGACACTGTATATCAGGCCCCGGTAATGAGATACTCAGGCAGCGCACTCCACGTGAGTTGCGACGAGAACTATCCCCACACGGTGAGCCTCGTTTCCCTGGACCGCCATTTGGGCAAAGTGCAGATACGCCAGCTACGCATCAACGAGCTGTATCATTTCTACGTATTGCCAAACAGCGGCCCCTCGTTTACTTCGGCAGAGGAAGCCATAGAGAGCTTGAAGCTCTTTGCATCAGAGGGAGAGCGGGGCTATGTGCGCTTCCGCTTCGACCAGAGTGCCAACCTGCCTGCAAACTTCGGCCAAATGATCTACGACGTACTCCTGCCCTACAACGAGAAGTGGCGATATAACCCCAAGATGCTCTGGACAGGCACGGACGCAGCTGAAGAGGAGAAGGAGGAACTTGTGTTCGAGGTGGCAGAGCTGCAACAGATGACCGACCCGATGATGTTCATAGAGCGGACCCAAGACCAGTATCCGGGCCTTGACCTTGAGGATGTGCGCCAGGCTTTCCAGGAAGTACGCGAGGAAATGGTGCGCATTAGGGATGAGAAAGAAGCCAGGAACCGCCAGAAACAACCACAACTTCTGAACAATGAAGCTTAAGGAACTGCACACGAGGAATTGAACAATGAAGCTTAAGGAACTGCACATCAGAAACATTGCCTCAATAGAGACAACCGATATTGACTTCGAGCACGACCTCAACGATGTCATAACAAACACCCCTTCCCCTATTTTCCTCATTTCGGGCGACACCGGGGCTGGCAAGTCGGTCATTCTCGACAGCATCTCCATGGCCCTCTACAAGAAAACTCCGCGAACAGCCGATGTGGCAAATGCCACAAGAAACGATTATACCGATGCCGAGGGAGAGCAGATCAGAGTGGCCAGCATTGAGCAGTACACCAGGCTGGGAATATCGGAGAATGACGAGAGCTACAGCGAAGTGGTGTTCGAGGGCAACGACTCGCAGACCTACCACGCACGCCTCACCCTCGGCATGAAGCTGGGAACCAAGGACAAGGCTACAGGACTGCGCCCCCTGAAGCACCGCTCGCCGAAATGGGAAATAAGGGTGGGCAACGGCGACTGGACAAAGGACAGCGTGGAGCAGACCATACTGAAGGCTATAGGACTCGACTTCCAGCAGTTCGGACGCATGGCAATGCTTGCACAGGGGCAGTTTGCCAATTTCCTTACCGGCGACAAGAAGGAGCGCGAAGCCATTCTGGAACAGCTGACAAACACACAGCACTTCACTGCCTACGGAGAAGCCATCAGCAGCCTGTTCAAAAAGGCAAAGGCAACACAGGAACTTATCCAGACAAAGTATGACACGGAAAAGCCACATACCCTCACCGACGAAGAGGTGGAGCAGCTGACAAGGGAACAGCAGGAAAACAGCCAGAAGCAAGAGGCTCTTGACAAAAAGATAAAAGAGTTCGACCGCCGACTAAAGCTTATCGAGACGATACAGACCGCCGGCAAGGAAAAGGCTGAGGCTGAAGAGAAAAAACAGGAACTGCAGGCTCCATTCAACATTCTCTCTGCCGACATAGCCTCCAGGCAGGCAAAAAACAAGGAGCTTGACGACGAAATTGAACAAGCCAGGGAGTGGATAGATAAGCGCAGCCGCCATGACATGCTGTTTACCAAGGCTGGAGAGACCGACATCAAGATAGGCCAATATCTTGAGCGGGCAAGGAAAGCTTCAGAGCTGGCAGGCTCCCTGAAGACTGAGAAAGAAAATACGGAGGGCCTGAGGAAAAAAGAGGACGAAGCCAAGGAAAAAGCAAAAGCCGCCGACAAAGCCGTAAGCGACAAGGAGCTGGAAATAGAGGCGCTGGGCAGGAAGCGGGAAGCACTGAACCCCAAGGCTGTAAACGAAGAGAAGAGCAACAAAGAGGCAGCACGCCTGCAGGCAGAAGAAATACGCAAGGCATGGGAAAACCTTGAGGCTGAGATGAAGGAAGCTGATACTCTTCGCCAAGAGACAGAAAAGGAGAAGGAACAGCTTAATGCCCTGAACGAAGCCAGGCAGGAAGCAGAAAGCGCCTACCTATCACGCAAATCAGAGGCTGACAGGGCCGACAAGCTGCTTACCACAATGAAGATGAGCATACAGGAGACCCTGGTAAACCTGCGCCACAGGCTGCATGACGAACAGGCCGACACCTGTCCTCTCTGCGGACAGCACATTGACCACGGCAACCTGAGCGATGACTTTAAAGGCGTTCTCACTCCGCTTGAGGAGGAACAGGCCAAAGCTGCCGAGGCCCTAAGGCTGGCCACAAAGAAACTCGACAAGGCAAGAGATGCCTTCACCAGCCTGAACGGTGCGCACAACAACAAGACATCTCTGCTGGCAAAGGCTGACAGAAAGAACGAACTGGCCAAAATGGCTATTGACACCAAGGCCGCTCAAGCCGGTCTGAACAGCAAGGAGCCTCTTGTGCCCCAAATTGAAAAGCTCGTGCTTTCATTAGACCTTGACATTGACAGGCTGAAGGCGGCACAACAAGAGGCAGAGCAGCTGCAAGCCAGGATAAGCGAGCTGCTGAAGGAGAAGAAGCCGCTTGACGCGCAGAAAGCTGAGGCAGGCAGGGTTTTGACACTTGCCGAGAACGCCGTGAGGAGCAATGGCGAGACCATAGTGAGGCTTGAGAAAGAACACCAGGAATTGCAGTCCGAATGTAACAGCCTGAAACACGAGATAGGCCTTCTGCTCAGCGGATACTGTGAGGACTGGTGCTCTGACACAGAGGCTCTCAGGACAAGGCTGAAGGCAGATGCCAGTGACTACTGCAAGCGAAAGGAGAAGCTGAGCAGCGACACGGCAACAAAGGAGAAGGCGGCTTCGCTGACAGCCACTCTGCTGCAGTTCAGGCAGAGCATTCTCAAGGCATGTCCCGAGTGGCAGACGGAACAGGAAGCCAAGCCCTGGCCATGCAGAGATATAAATAAGGAGTGGACCGACTTGCTGGCCAGGGTGACAGGTCTGGTGGCAAAGATTGCTGACTGCCGGCACCTCGCAGACCAATGCTCAAAATCACTCGCCGAATATTTCGGGCAGACAGGCATGACGGAACAAATGCCCTACTACCTGCAAATACAGAACGAGAAGGACGGTGCCATGAACCAGCGCGACGAGATTCTCTCAAGCATTGCCCAGACAAGAGCACGGCTCGAAACACACCGTGACAACCTATTTAAGCTACGCAACATTGAGGAGCAGCTTGTTGCCGCCAAGCAGCAGCTGGCACGCTGGGAACGGCTGAACTCCCTGTTCGGCGGCACCCGCTTCCGCACCCTGGTGCAGACATACATCCTGCGCCCCCTGCTGAACAATGCCAACATTTACCTTGAGAAGATTACCGACCGCTACCGCCTCACCTGCAGCAGGAACAACGAACAGCTAAGCATACTGGTGCTGGACCGCTACAACAAGAACCAGGTGCGCAGCGTCACCGTGCTCTCAGGAGGCGAACGCTTCATGATCTCCCTCGCGCTCTCACTGGCCCTCTCGTCACTCAACAGGCCAGACATGAATGTCAACATCCTCTTCATTGACGAGGGCTTCGGCACACTTGACGAGAAAAGCCTTGACTCAGTCATTTCCACACTGGAGAAACTTCAGGAGATAGCCGGACAGACCAGTCGCCGGGTGGGAATAATCTCACACCGCGACGAACTGGAAGAGCGCATACCCGTGAAGATAAGGGTGGTGAAGAAAGGCGAAGGACGCAGCCGTACAGAGATAAGCAGCTATTAGAATATGTAATTCGTATAATTAATGTAATTCGTGCAATTCGTTGTCTTAAAAAAGGAATATTGTTTGGAAAATCAGTAGTTTTGCACTAACTTTGCAGCCACAAAACGACAAAAACACATAATATGGGGTTCTTGAAGACACTGTTCGGCGGGGCACAGCCCGATGAAGCCGAGGAAAAGAAGGGCGCTGAGGAGCGCAACTTCGACCTGCTGAAATACGACGGGGTGAAAGCCCTGAGGATAGGACAGGCAGAGTATGCGATAAAGTGTTTCCGCGAAGCACTTAAGATAAAGGATGACGACCTTGAGGTGCGCGACTACCTCTCGCGCGCCCTCGTGGGCCAGGGGCTGATGGACGAAGCCCTGGAACAGCTTGACGCCATGATGAAGGCAGAGCCGGAGAACCTGGGAGTGATACTGCAGGCTGCCCACGTGGCCTACCTTAAGGAAGACTACGATGCCATGACGGCATACTGCGAACAGGCTCTCACCATTGATGCCGACAACGCCATGACGCACTTCACCTACGGAAGGGCTGAAATGGCAAAGGGCAACATGGTGCAGGCCGTGGCCCGGCTCACAAAGGCCATTGCCATAGACGAGCGGATAGGCGATGCCCGCCTGCTGCGTGCACAGGTGCTGATGCAGATGGGCGATTTCCAGGGTGCCACCGACGACGTGGAATGGCTACTGGAGCACACAGAGGAGAGCGAGGACGTGACGCTGCTGCATGCCAGGCTGGAACGAGCCAAAGGCAACAGGGAAAAAGCCATTGAGATATATGGCAGGGTGACCGACCTTAACCCGTTCCAGGTGGAGGCCTTCAGGGAGCGGGGACAGGTGAGGCTGGAGCTGGGCGACAAGCAGGGTGCCGAGGAGGACATGCAGACCGTGCTTGAGCTGAACCCGCAGGAAATGGCCGACATAAACGGAGAGTACTCTGCCGAAGGTATAGAGCACAAAGTGAGACAGGCTTACTCAAACCTTAATCCTTTCGGAATATGAGAATAAATACCGGCTATAACCGCGAGGGCGAGTACGACCACTATGTGGTGAGCCAGCCCATGGCCCTGCTGGAATGGCTCATGGCTAACATAGCCCAGAGCCGCTCGAAGATAAAGGCCACGCTGCAGGGAAGAGGCATAAAGGTGGACGGCAAGACGGTGACACAGTTCGACTTCTCCCTGAAGCCGGGCATGAAGATTGCCGTTAGCAAGACCAAGCGCAACCAACAGTCGTTCAAGAGCCGCTATGTGAAGATAGTCTACGAGGACCGCTGGCTCATTGTCGTTGAGAAGCAGGTGGGAATCCTCTCAATGGCTGCCGGCCACTCTTCGCTGAATGTAAAGAGTGTGCTCGACGACTACTTCAGGAAGAGCCGCCAGAAATGCACCGCCCACGTGGTGCACCGCCTGGACCGCGACACCAGCGGACTCATGGTCTACGCCAAGGACATTGACACCGAGCAGGCCTTCGAGCACGACTGGCACAACATAGTGTACGACCGCCGCTACGTGGCTGTGCTAAGCGGGGAAATGGAGGACGATGAGGGCACCATAGAGAACTGGCTGAAGGACAACAAGGCCTACGTAACATATTCCTCACCCGTTGACAACGGCGGCAAGCTGGCCATAAGCCATTTCCACGTACTAAGCCGCACCACCGAGCATTCGCTTGTGGAGTTCAAATTGGAGACAGGACGCAAGAACCAGATTCGTGTACACGCCGCCGACATGGGCCACCCCGTTTGTGGCGACACGAAATACGGCAATGGCGACGACCCGCTGCACCGCCTCTGCCTGCATGCCTGGCTGCTCTGCTTCACTCATCCCGTGACGGGAGAGAGGCTTGAGTTCGAGACACCACTGCCAACATCCTTCAAACAACTATTCCACCCTTGAGCAACATATCCTTCTATATCTTTGCTATTGTGGCAATAATAATCGGCGTGCTACTCGTGAAGAAAGTGGTGACATGCCTCATGCGCTCCGTAGTAATACTGGTGTTGCTGGCTGCACTTGCCGCTGCCTACTACTTCCTGGTGTACACACAGATGCCGATGCCCTGACTCCGACAAAAAAACACATCAATATAATGGAAAAGCACAATTTTGTAACCATTGCCAACCTTACCCGCGACAAAATAATGTACATGATAGACATGGCGGGCGAGTTTGAGAAACACCCCAACCGCGAACTGCTGAAAGGCCGCGTAGTGGCCACGCTGTTCTTCGAGCCTTCCACCCGCACCCGCCTGTCGTTTGAGACGGCTGCCAACCGTCTGGGAGCCCGCGTCATAGGCTTTGCCGACCCAAAGGTGACCAGCGGCACGAAGGGAGAGACTCTGAAGGACACTATCCTCATGGTGGCCAACTATGCCGACGTGATAGTGATGCGCCACTACATCGAGGGGGCAGCACAGTATGCCTCCGAGGTAAGCCCCGTGCCCATAGTCAATGCCGGCGACGGAGCACACCAGCACCCCTCGCAGTGCATGCTCGACCTCTACAGCATCTACAAGACGCAGGGCACGCTGGAAAACCTGAACATCTACATGGTGGGCGACCTTAAGTACGGACGCACCGTCCACTCCCTGCTCATGGCTATGCGCCACTTCAACCCCACATTCCACTTCGTGGCACCAAAAGAGCTGGCAATGCCAAAGGAATACAAGCTATACTGCGAGGAACACGGCATAAAATACCAGGAGCACACGGCTTTCAACGAGAAAATCATTGCCGACGCCGACATTCTGTACATGACGCGTGTGCAGAAGGAGCGCTTCTCTGACCTCATGGAGTATGAAAGGGTGAAAAACGTATACATACTCAACAACGACATGCTCCGCTTAGCCAAGCCCAACATGAAAATCCTACACCCGCTGCCTCGTGTAAACGAGATAGCCTACGAGGTTGACGACAACCCGCATGCCTACTACATACAGCAGGCCGGCAACGGACTCTTTGCACGCGAAGCCATCTTCTGCGATGTGCTTGGCATCACCCTTGACCAAGTAAAGAACGACAAGACTATCATACAATGAGCAAGAACGAAATGCTTGTTGCCGCCATCAAGAACGGCACGGTAATAGACCATATACCCAGCGACAAGACCTACCAGGTGGCTCAGCTGCTTGGACTACAGAACCTGGAGACTCCCGTAACCATTGGCTACAACTTCCTCTCACAGAAGCTCGGCAAGAAAGGCATCATCAAGGTGGAGGACAAATTCTTCACCGACGAGGAGATTTCACGCCTTTCCGTGGTAACGCCAAACATAGTGCTAAACATCATCCGCGACTTTGAGGTGGTGGAGAAGAAGACCGTTGTAACTCCTTCCGAGATACGCGGCATAGTGAAGTGCAACAACCCGAAGTGCATCACCAACAACGAGCCTATGCAGACCTACTTCCATGTGGATAACGGCCTGCTAACCTGCCACTACTGCGAGAAGGAACAGGACATCAGCCGTGTGGAGCTGGTTTAGATGGAGCTGGTAGCTGGTTTAGAGTTTAGAGCCGCTTATAAGCTTCGGACAGAGCGGCTCTAATTGGCAACTGTCGCAATGGGGAGTCCTTGAGGTGCACACATACCTGCCGTGCAGCAGCAGCCAGTGGTGGGCACGGGGCACATCCTCGGCGGGGATATGCCGCATCAGCTCCTGCTCCACCTTAAGGGGAGTGTTGGCACTCTTGCCCACAAGGCCAAGCCTGTGGCTCACCCTGTACACATGGGTATCCACGGCAAGGGCCGTCTGCCCGAAGGCTACGGCCTGCATCACGTTTGCCGTCTTACGCCCCACCCCGGGCAACTTCAGCAGCTCGTCCATCTGTGAAGGAACCTCTCCCCCATAGCTCTCCATAATCATGCGGGCTGCATCAACCAGATGGCGAGCCTTAGCATTGGGATAGCTCACGCTGCCCATGTATTCCAGCAGGTCCTCAGGCTCTGCCAGCGACATCGTCTTTGCATCGGGATAGTGGCGGAACAGTTCCGGCGTTACCTGATTCACCCGCTTGTCGGTGCACTGTGCACTCAATACTACTGCCACAAGCAGATGAAACGTGCTGGCAAAGTGAAGCTCTGTGTCCACCTGAGGCATCTCCCTGCGGAAATGGTCCAGCACAAGTCGGTATCGTTCTTCCCTTCTCACAATAATTCTTTAATTCAAGTTTCTCAAGTTCTTTTTTGAACCACGGATTAATGGATTTGGGAGATATAGTTCTTCCACTACTGTTTCCTTGGTTGATTGTTTTGGGATTACAGCGGCTAAAGCCGCGATTCCCTCA
>JAFTAR010000103.1 GCA_017455495.1 Prevotella sp. | reverse complement strand
TGATAGCCTAAGACAACAAGACGCACGCCCTCGGAGGTGTCAAAGCACGGAACCGCCGTATGCGGAACCGCTTGTACGGTGGTGTGGGAGGACGCATGGGGAACTAATCCCCATGCTCCTACCCAATTATTGTCAGTTGACTATTTCTGTTCTTCCACTTCAGTCTCCTTGCCGGCCTTACGGTTCAGTATGAGGTAAGCCGTAGGAGCAGCGATGAAGATTGATGAGAGTGTGCCGAAGACAACACCCAGAATCATGGCGAAGGAGAACGGACGGATGCTGTCGCCACCAAGGATGAAGATGGTGAGCAGCACTATCAACGTTGTCACCGACGTGTTGATGGTACGTGCCAGCGTCTGGTTGATGGAGGCGTTGAACAGTTCCTTCTTGTTGCGCTTAGGATAGAGACCGAGGTTCTCACGGATACGGTCGAACACCACCACCTTATCGTTGATGGAGTAACCTATCACGGTAAGGATAGCACCGATGAAGGTCTGGTCAATCTCAAGCGACATGGGAACGAGGCCCCACAGCACTGAGAAGAAGCCAATTACGATGAGGGCATCGAAGGCCAGGGCCACGATGCTGCCCACAGAGAATGCCACGTTGCGGAAGCGGAGCAGGATGTAGAGGAAGATGGCTATCAGGGCGAGGATGACGCTGATGAAGGCTCCGCGCGTGATGTTGTCAGAGATGGTGGCACCCACCTTCTGAGTTCCTACGAGTGTGCCCACAGAACTATCGTCAGACTCCTGCTTGAACTCCTCAAGCGATGCCTGGGTGATGAGGCCGGCGGCATGCAGCTTCTCGTATAGGATGTTCTCTGCCTGGTCGTCAATGGCGATGTCGTCGTTGTCAAACTGCCAGTTGGTAGAGATACGTACCTTGCGGTCGCCTTCAAGGGCAATGACGCTTGTGTTGGCCTCGTTGCCATCGGGGTTAACGAAGGCACCGGCCATAGCCTGACGCACTTCCTCTACTGGTACAGCCTTGTCAAGCATCACCACGTAGTTGCGGCCACCGGTGAAGTCAATGCTGCGGCTTAGACCGCGAACGGCGAAGCTGACGCAGAACAGGACTGCTGCCACACACCAGATGATGTAGGACTTCTTGAACTGGCCCATGATGTTGAACTTGGTGTTCTGCATCAGGTTCTTCGAGAAGTTGGTGGTGAAGGTGAGGTTCTGCCACTTGTCCTTCTTCATCTGACGGTCGTAGATGAGTCGTGTCATGAACACGGCGGTGAAGAACGATATGCAGATACCGATGATGAGCGTGGTGGCGAAGCCGCGGATAGGACCAGTACCGAAGACGTAGAGGATGATACCGGTGATGAGAGAGGTGAGGTTAGAGTCGAAGATGGCCGAGAAGGCGTTCGAGTAACCAGCGTTGACGGCCTCACGGATGTGCAGGCCCTTGCGCATCTCCTCCTTGATACGTTCGTAGATAAGCACGTTAGCATCAACGGCAGTACCCAGGGTGAGCACGATACCAGCGATACCAGGCATGGTGAGTGCGGCCTGGAAGGAGGCCAGGATGCCGAGCGTGAAGAACAGGTTGAGCAGCAGGGCCGTGTTGGCCAGCATGCCCGGTATGAAGTTGTAGAGCAGAATCATGACGAGCATCAGCAGCACGAATGCCACGATGAACGAGATGATGCCCTGCTGAATTGACTGTGCACCGAGCGACGGTCCAACCATTTCGCTTGACTGCACAATCATGGGTGCCGGCATCTTACCGCTGTTCAGCGTGTTGGCCAGGTCCTTGGTGTCCTCAATGGTGAAGTTACCGGTAATCTGCGAATTACCGCCGGTAATCTCGTCGTTCACGTTAGGAGCGCTGTAGACCATGTTGTCCAGAACGATGGCAACGGCCTGTCCGCGGTTGCGGCGTGTCAGGTCGGCCCAAATACGGGTGCCCTCTACATTCATCTGCATGCTCACGTCGGGCTTGCCGAGGGGGTCGAAGCCGTCGCTGGCATTGGTGATGACATCGCCTGAGAGAGGAGCCTTGGCGTTGGGTGTGCCGTCGGTCTTGATGGCATACAGGTAGAAGTGCTCACCACGGAGCCCCACCTGCTCAGGCTTTGCGCCCCAAAGCAGCTTCAGATCCTTGCGCAGGTAGCGCTTGGCCAGGTCTGAGCGGATGATGTTGTTTATGGCGGCGGTGTCGTGTACGCTGGCAAAGCCCACGATGGCATTGCTCTGCATGAAAGTGAAAGCAGGTATCTGGAAGTCGCCCTGCTGTGTGGGCAGTGTGCCCTGCTGGGCAGCGATGTCGGCATCAAGGCCGCCTGCAGCCAGGCTGTCCTGTGCGGTGCTGTCAGCAGCAGCCATAAGGGTGCTGTCAGCGGGAGCGGCTGCTACGGCAGCCGTATCGGCAGCTGTAGTGGCAGCGGGTGCTGCGGCTCCCTGCTGCTGGGCGTATGCGGTAAACAGCTGGCCCAGAGACTCGTTGACGGTGCCGGCGCTGAAGGTCTCCCAGAACTCCAGGTTGGCGCTGCTGGTGAGCATGTTCAGCACTCGGTTCTTATCTTTTACGCCGGGTAGCTCAACCATAATCTGCGACTGGCGGCCTGCCAGGCGCTGAATGTTTGGCTGAGCCACGCCGAACTTGTCCACACGGTTGCGAACCACGTTCTCGGCGTTGTCAATGGCAGACTTTACCTCGTCGGCAAGGGCCTGGCGCACGGTGGCGTTGTCGCTCTGTGTGCCCACCTTGTCGCGGAGCTGCTGTGTCTGGAACACTTCGCGCAGGTTACGGTTGGGCACGGTCTGCTCCCATGTGTTGCAGAAGATGTCGACAAAATCGTTCTGCGAAGTCCTGGCAGCCTGGCGTGCCTCGTTGAATACGCGGAGGTAGTCAGGATCCTGGCACTCGTTTGACAGCATGTTGACGATGTCGGGAACCGACACTTCCAGAATAGCATTAAGACCTCCCTTGAGGTCAAGACCCAGGCCCATCTCCATCTCACGACATTCCTTCAGGTTCCATGTCCAGAGCCACACCTTGTTGGTCTCCACGGAGTCCTGATAGGCCTGTGCAGCCTGCAAGCCCTGCTCGGCAGCAATCTTCTCAATCTTTCCCTCGTAGTACTTTGTGACAAACGAGAAGGAGAGGTAGAAGCAGCAGACAAGCACGAGCGCAACTGCAATAAACTTTACAATTCCTTTGTTTTGCATTTTGTTTTTTATGTTGTTTGTTGTTTAATTTGCACAATTTGGCCTGCAAAGGTAGTCATTTTTTTTAAGAGGGAAAAATTTTCAGCCATTTTTCCTCTCTTTTTTAAGTTTTCTATACTTTTTCTACCTCTTCTTCTCAAGCCAGCACACAACGGGGTAGTGGTCGCTGTCTTCCATCTTGTCGTCAATATAGCAGGAATACGGCTCGAAATGGTCCGAGCACATCATCTGGTCTATGCGGAACTTGAACCCCCGCATGTTGAACGAAATGCCCGGTCCGTTGCCCGTCTCTACATAGCAGTCGGTCAGGCCCTTGGCAATGGTGCGCCTGGCGTATGAGATAGGCGTGTCGTTGAAGTCTCCGCATACTATGACAGGATACAGTTGCTTTATGCTGTCAACATAGTTGCTCACCGTTTCAGCCTGTACAGCCCGCTTAGCCATGTAGGTTGCCAGCTTTCCCACAAGGAAGCGAGTCTCGGTCTGCACGTCGGTGCTGTCAAGTGCTCCGTCGAGCATGTCGGTGTAGCGCTGGCGGTCGCCGCTGGAAAGGTGGGTGCTCTCCAGGTGGTTATTGACCACGGCAACAGTGTCGCCGTCTATAAGCAGGAACCATGCCACCGAGCCGTTGGCATTGCTCTCATAGCTGATGCGCTCCTTGCGCAGGATAGGGTAGCGTGTGTGTATTCCCAAGGCATTGATCATTATGGTGCCTGGCTTGTTCACATGGACGGTGTCGTTGTAAGGAAATAGCGAGTCGTAGCGCTCTACGGGCTTAAACTTGGTGCTCATATCCTCCTGCAGGCACACGATGTCGGCCTGCTGACGGTCTAAATAGCGGGATATGGCGTCAAGAGGGTCAGGGTGGTGGGCATTGATTCCGTAGCCGCACACGTTGTACGACACTATCTTTATGCACCCTTCGGGCGGTGTTGACTTGAAGTGGAGTGGGATGTAGACCCTTGTGGCCGGGATTGTGATGATTAGCGCTAACAGGGGTAGCCATGCCCGCTTCCAGCTTACCAAGACCCACGTCAAGAGCACTATGACCATGGCAGCAAGGAAGAAAGGATAGGCCATGCCTACACATGCCAGGAAGGTGTGCCCCTCCGGATAGATGTGGTCACTATAGGCCACGAGCACCGTCAAGGCTGCCAGCATGGCGGTGGCTCCCATGCAGACATTGAGTATTATGGTCTTTACTATCTTCAACGGTGCTTGGTATGTGGAATGTTAACGCTCGCGGCTGGCCTCGAACAGCCGCTGCTTCTCCTCCTTGGTGAGGCTGTCGTAGCCGCTCTTTCGAATCTTGTCGAGTATGGCATCCACCTCTGCCTGCCGCTGCTGCTTCTGACGGTTGTACTCCATGTCGTCCTCACGGGTGGGGCCAAAGCCGGCAGAGTGGCTGTTTTGCTGCTCTTTCTGCCGTTTGCGGTTCTCGGCCTGCCGCCTCATGTTTTCAAAGAACTGCCTGCCGTTGCCCAGGTTGAAGGTCTTGCCAGGATGGCGCCGCCAGTAGAGGATGAGCAGCAGGCCGAAGAGCATGCCGCCTAAGTGGGCTACGTGGGCCACGCCGTCGTTACTGCTGCTGTAGGCAGAGAACAGCTCAATGGCAGCGTATATGCATACGAACCACTTGGCCTTGATGGGTACGGGGAAGGGAAAAATGAATATGCGCTCGTTGGGGAACGTCATGCCAAAGGCCAGCAGGATGCCATAGACGGCACCTGATGCTCCTACCGTGCCCCACAGGTTCAGATAGTCTGCCATAGCTATCACGCCATGGCCGGTGTCAACCTGGGTATAGCCGGCAAGCCCTTCCGACACGTAGGTGACGTACTGTGCCAACTCCTGGCACAAGCCGGCGCCGATGCCGCATATCAGATAATACACCAGGAACCTGTTTCCGCCCCACACACGCTCTATGACACAGCCAAACATCCACAGCGCAAACATGTTGAAGAATATATGGGTAATGTCGGCATGCAGGAACTGGTATGTGATGAGCTGCCACCAGTGGAAGTCGGTAGCCAAGAAGAAGTGGAGCTTGCCAAGCTCCTCCAGGTCGAACTGCTTTTTCAGTACAAACGTTGCAATGAACGCGATTATGTTGACAAGCAGCAGATTCCTCGTTACGGTAGGTATGCTACGAAACATCTTTGTTATTTACGATTTGCGGATTTACGATTTTCGGGTGCAAAATTACGAAAAATATCTATTCCACAGCATAAAAACGGGCCAAAAGCAACTATTTTTCAGTAAAAAAGTGATTTTTTCCGTTTTTTTGTTTGTTTTATGAAAACTTTAGCTTATATTTGCACCGCATTAGAGCGATTAGAAGCAAAAACCTACTTTATAACCACAACATTTTAATTAATTTTTAATTATGAACAAGACAGAATTAGTAGAGAAGATTGCAGCAGGTGCTGGCATCACCAAGGTAGACGCAAAGAAGGCTCTTGACGCAGCCGTTGCAGCAGTTAAGGAAGCACTCATCGCTGGTGACAAGGTGTCTCTGGTTGGCTTTGGCACATTCGCCGTTAACGAGCGCCCCGCCCGTGAAGGTATCAACCCCTCAACAAAGGCAAAGATTCAGATTGCTGCCAAGAAGGTTGCCAAGTTCAAGGCTGGTGCCGAGCTTGCTGACGCACTGAACTAATTTCCTGCAACAAAACAACAAAGGGCAACATTTTCCTCATTGCGAGGAGAGTGTTGCTCCTTTTTATTTTCTTTTATTTTTTATTCTTTTATTTTTCCCCACTCTTTATAGGGGTTGCTGCGCAGGTTTGAGTTGTAGTATCGGCGGTCGCCCGTCACCTCCTCTCCGATGAAGTCGGGCTTCTGGTATGCTTCGTCGGCACCCCCCAGTTCAACCTCGGCCAAGACGAGGCCCTCGTTGTCGCCATAGAACTCATCCACCTCAAAGGTGTGGCTGCCACAGGGCACGAGGTATCGGGTCTTGTCAATGATGCCCGGCTCGCAGATGTGGAAAAGGTGAATAGCCTCATCCATGGCAATGGCCGTTTCGAACTCATAGCGGCTGAGGCCGCCGTCAAGCGAAGGTCCCTTGATGGTGAGGTAGGCCTCGTCGTCGCGCTGCCGCACCCTTACCGTCCTGCCCCTGCCACTGCAGATGTAGCCCTGTCGGATATGGCTCTTCGATGTTGCCAATAACTTATAGGAAGCATCTTTCACCAGAAACTTCCTCTCAATCTCCATGCCGCTCATAGTCTGCTATGCGGTATAGGCTATGTAAATCATGTAGAAGGCGGCCAGGGCAATGAAGCAGCCAATAATCCAGGCAACAACCTTCTTGCCCTTCTCCTCTTCCTTCTTTGCGTAAGCCACCTGTTTTGAGTTAAGTTTCTTTTCTTGTTCTTTCTTTGCCATTGTTGTTATAGTGTTGTTTTTTTGTTTCGCGGTGCAAAGTTACAAAGAAGCGGGCAAACATCAAAGGAAAATCGTGTTTTTATTTTTCCTTGAGTGCTATTTGCCCAGGAATTTCCTGTCTATATATGCCTGGAAGGTTTCTTTGTACATGTCGCCTATGGGCAGATATGTCTCTGCATCCATGATGACACGGTTCTTGTTAACCTCCTGAATCTTGTTCAGGTTCACTATGTATGAGCGGTGGATGCGCATGAAGTAATCTGGGAGCCGCTCCTCCATCTTCTTCATGGACAGGAGGGTGATGATGGGTTTCGCCTCGCCGTCAATCCACACCTTCAGGTACTCGCTCATGCCCTCTATGTAGCTTATGTCGGATATGCTTACCTTGACTATGCGGTAGTCTGTCTTAAGGTATATAACGTCTGCGTCTCCTGATTGGTGCTCATCTGTTGTATTTGCCGGCATGCGCTCTCTCAGCCTGTTGGCCGCCCGCTGGAAATCCTGCAGGCCGAAGGGCTTTAGAAGATAGTCGACGGCGTTGACGCGGAACCCCTCAACGGCATATTCGGAGTAGGCGGTGGTGAAGACAACGAGGGGCGGCACAGCGAGCGACTTCACGAAGTCCATGCCGTTGAGGTCGGGCATGTTGATGTCGCAGAAGATGGCATCTACCGTGTCGTTTTCCAGGAAGGAACGGGCTTCGATGGCACTCTGGCACTGGGCGGCGAGTTCAAGGAAGGGCACCTTGCCTATGTAGGCAACGAGTTGCTTGAGAGCCAACGGCTCATCGTCAATGGCGAGACAGCGGATCATATAGGTTTAAGGTTTGAGATTTGAGGTTTAGGGCTTAAAGGGGATTGTTAGCTTGACGGTGTAGCTGCTTACTTCGTCGGTGATATTTAGTGAGTAGTTGTCGGCATACAGCAGGTCAAGGCGTTTGCGCACATTTGCCAAGCCAACGCCGCCCTGCTTGGGAGTCTGGGATTGAGGCCCCGGAGCAGGCTTGGTATATCCTGAAGCTGCTGTCTTGTCAGGCTTGGAGTTGTGGCAGGAAAACTGCAGTTTGTCATCGGCCACATGCACCCTGACTTCTATGAACGACTCCTGCTGGTAGCTTATTCCGTGCTTGAAGGCATTCTCAATGAAGGTGATAAGGATGAGCGGGGGAATCTGGCGGTCGGGCACTTCTGTGGGCAGGTCAAGCGAAATCCTGACCTTATCGGTATAGCGCAGCTGCATCAGCGATACATAGTGGCGGATGAATTCCAGCTCGCGCGCGAGGGGCACGCCCTGCTTGTTGCCCTCGTAGAGCACGAAGCGCATCATCTTCGACAGCTCAAGGATGGTGCCCTTGGCCTGCTCGGGGTCAATATCAACGAGGGCGTGGATATTGTTCAGCGTGTTCATGAAGAAGTGCGGGTTAATCTGGTAGCGCAGGTATTCCAGCTGCTGCTCCAGGTTCTTGCGCTCCAGCTCAGTCATGCGTCTGCGGTTGTTGAGGTCGCGGAAATAGCCTTTTATTCCGAGGTTTGCCCCAAACATTAGGATGAGCATGACGATAGCCATGATGTCGTGCTCGCCAACTATGGGGTCATGATCGTCGTGGTGGCGCAGCTGAGGCTCGCCATAGGGCGGGTGCTCTCCGTTGTGCCCCATCGGAGGTTCGTTGAAGTGCGGCGGCCGCTCGTCGAAGGGTGGCGGCTCGTGCATGCCGGGCTGCTCCATGGCAGGATTGTGCCCCATCGGCTTGTCCATGTCGGGCCTGGTGCTGCACTGATAGAGTGTGAACAGAGCTATGACGGCTGCCACGACCGAGAAGTAGGTCACTTGCCGGTGGTGAACCACAAGCAAGGGGGCCAGGAAGAAGTTGTGTAAGACGAAGAGCAGCAGATAAACCGCAAACTTGCGCCACACCATGAACACCTCAGCCCAGTTGAAAGCTACGTCCGAGCTGCTTACCGTGCGCACATACAAACTTAGCAGTGGAGCCAGGAAGAGCAGGCCCCACACCACTAAGTATGTAATATTCTCCTGCCGGGAGAACCCGGTAATCTGTTTCATCCAGTATTTCCGTTTCATATAGAAGAACGTGGAAAACAGGAATTTATTGTGTTAGCGCCATCCACCGGGACCGCCAAAGCCACCGCCGGGGTTGCCCCCCATGCCAGAGCCGCCGCTGTAGCTTGACAGCGATACCGAAGAGCCGCCGCTGACAGAGCCGTTCAGTAAGGCCAGCCCGCCGAAGCAGGAAGTGCCGCCGCTGACGGTTACTCCCGACTGCAGCGTGGGCTGCGATGCTGCCGACACCACTATTCCGTTGCCGCCGCTTGACGGTGTCTGGAAGGCAAGGGTGCTGCTGCCTATGGTGAGTGCATACCATGTGCTGGCGCTCCACGACGATGCCTGATAGCACGACTGCGTCAGGCTGCTGCCATTCTCCAGTCCGCCCACGGCCACTATGGTGCCGCCCTCCACGTAGAGTTTATATCCACCCTCGGTATTGGCATCGATGGCCACCTCAGGAGTGCCGGAGCAGATGGCATAGACGGTGCCGCCCTTTATGTAGCAGTTGCCGTTGGCATCAAGGCCGTCGTTGTTCTTTCCGTGGGCATACACATAGCCGCCGCTTATGGTCATCGTGCTCTTTGAGTTGATGGCATCATCGTAGGCATAGCTGGCCACCTCGCCGCCGGTTATTGTCATCGTGCTCTTTGTTTCTATGCCCTCTCCGTTCTTACCGTTTGTGCGCACCCATATTCTGCCGCCATTGATGTTGATGTTGCCGTCGGCCCTGATGCCCTTAGGCGACGATGTGTCGCCATTGCTGCTGTACTGTCCGCCCGTGGTGACCACATAAACGCTGCCGCCGTTGAACACGGCCTCCATGTCCACGTTGATGCCCTTGCCGCCCGAGCCTGTGCTCTTCAGCCACAGCTCGCCGCCATTGATGGTGAAGGCGGAGTCGGCCTTGATGCCGGCCGAGCCTTTGGCCTCCTTGTCATCGCTGTCGTAAGTGCCGTTGCCTGTAGTGAGCACGGTGGTACGACCGCCGTTCACAATGATGTTGCTCTCACAGTTTATTCCCTTGGCCGCTGCTGCTGACACCTCCACATTCAGGATTCCGCCGTTGATGAACACGCCGTCGTTGGCCTTGATGCCGTGGTTGGCGGTAGACTTCACATAGATGTTGTTGCCTTGGTTGAACACTATGTAGTCGGCCGAGTGTATGCCGTTGTTCGTGTTGCCGGTAACGCTGAGTTCTCCCGTGCCGTTGAAAAGCAACTTGCCTTTGCAGTATAGTGCACCCTTCTGGCTGCCTCCCGTGCCGTCGGCAAGGGTGTTCGTTGTCCCGCCATTAATAATGATGTACGCGCGTTTACCACTTAGCAGGTTCAGGGCTGCCGAGTCGGGGTTGGTGATGCTGACGCCGTTGAGCCTCACGGCATACTTCTTTTCGCCTACCACGGTGAACGAGCCGTTCGTCGTAGTGCCGCTAAGCACGTAGCACACCTTCTTCACCGAGCCGTGGTTGGCCGTCACATGCCCTCCGCTTACCGTCACCTCCACGCCGTTCTCAGTCTTTGCCACGGGGCTTGACAGGTCTATGGCCACCTCTGTTGTAAAGTCGTCTTCAGACAACACATCCTCCTCGTCGGGGAAATAGCCCGTTGCCACTTCCGTCGGTTCTGCCGTCATCTTGTCTATGGCCACGTCAAACGAGGCCAGCTCGCCCGTCGTTGCCGAGCTGCCGCCGCCGTTATTGGTGTTGCCGCCGTTGTTCCAGCTGCTGTTGCCGTTGTCATAGTATTCCTCAAACGGGTCCTCTGCCGAGCAGCACATTATAACTGCCATCGATGCTGCGAGCATCATAAAAAACACTATCCTCTTCATAATCGTAAGTTTTTTTCGTTTCGCAGCACAAAGATAGCAATGAAAAGGGCCGTCCGCCAATTTTATTCAACGAACGCCCCGATTTGTTCAGCGAGCTACAACGAATCGCGCCCGTTTCATAGCAGCAAAAGTAATACTAATACTCGTAGAGGCGGATGTGGAGCAGTTTCCACTCGCCTACGGCGATGCGGGCATGGCGTCCCTGATGGGTCTGGTCGCCGTTGTGGCGGCGCAGGTGTTGCATTGTGCCGTCGTTGGCAACTGTCACTTCGTCAACGGAAAGAAGACCTATGCGCTTGCCGTTGAAACGCAGGCTGCCTTGTGACTGTGGCTGGCTGCCGGCGGTACCGGCCTCGGCAAAGCCGTCCTCGCCTAACTGCCGCTGCTGCTCGCGCTGCTTCTCGTATGGAGTCTTGAAGTCAACGACGATGCCGTTACCGGCCAGCAGATAGTCGTATTTGCCAAGGCGTATGAGCATGGCTCCGCCCTCGGGCCATGTGCTGCCGTCGGTGGCACGGGGGTCCCAGGGAAGGGTGAAGTAATGGCGGCAGGTAATGGCCACGCTGTCGTCAACGATGACACGCTCGCGGTCCTCCTGGTCGAAGAGGAAGCCCCAAGTGTTTAGTGTAGAATGTAGATTGTAGAGTTGGCGGATAAGGGCGTAGGCATTGGTGACTGATGCCGCCTGCTGAGTGTCGGCCTGGTCAATGGCGAATGGGCTGAAGCCCAGGGCCTGGTGCTCGCCGAAGGCATAGAGGGCACGCACACCGCTGTTCTCGCAGCATCGGCTCTCTGGTATGAAGAGGCGGTTCTTCACCGTGCCGCCGTCCTGTGGGCGGAGAGGCATGGCATACTGTGCTGCCCACGACTTGAAGCCCGTGTCGTAGATGTCGGGAGCCAAGATGTCGATGCTCGGAGCCCCCTCGTGCCAGAAGTCAATGAGATGGGCCAGCGGACCTGCCGACGGATACTCGCCCGGCCTGCGTCCGCGACTGTTCATGGCAGCATTGACATAGAGCGGCATGTCGTGGATGCGGCGGGCGGTCTGGGCGAGGTGCTCCACATAGCGGGCATAGCTCAGGGCCATGAATTTCTCGTCGGCATAGTCGTCGGTGCCGTACCGCTCGGCCCACCGCTCCCGGCGGTAAGCAGCTTCAGCCAAGGGCGAGTGGTCGCGTGCCGACTCCAGCATGCCTATCTCGTTCTCTATCTGCATCATTATCACCACCTCGCGCTGCGGGTCGCGCTCTTTGATATGGCGCATCAAGGCTGAGAACGCAGCGAGGTCGGCCTGCAGCACGTTGTCGCTGAAGCACGACATTATTTCCAGCTGCTTGCCCTCGGCCGTCATAGCCCGTGGAAAGCGCTGAGTGTCCTGCTTCATCCAGCCTGGCGCATAGCACGACATGCTGTTCTTCCATACTCCGAACCACAGGAATACAACGCGGAGCTGCTCACGGCGTGCCACATCTATGGTGCGGTCTATGAGGGTGAAGTCGAACCGCCCCTCCACAGGTTCCATCAGTTCCCAGTAGGCCGGCACCAGGACTGTGTTTAGGCCCAGCGCTCGCATGCGCGGCAGCACTTCGTCAATATCGGCCACCGAGGTGGCAGCAGAGTTGCTAAGCTCGCCGCCAAGGATGGGCCACGGCAGGCTTGACAGCCTGTCTTGGGCTGCAACGGTCAGGGCTAAGGCCATTGCGATAAGCAAGGATATGTTTTTCTTCATTGAAACACTTCCTTTACAATCTGGCAGACGTTATCGGTCTTGGCCATAGTATAATAATGTATGGCGGGAGCGCCGTGAGCCAGGAGTTCGCGGCTCTGGCTGATGGCCCACTCTATGCCCACCCGGTAGGCATCGTCGGCAGTCTTGGCCTTGGCAAGCTGATTGACCAGGGCCTGCGGTATGTCAATATGGAAGGAACGCGGCAGCAGGTCTATCTGGCGCTGGGCAGAGATGGGCTTCAGACCGGGAATGACAGGAACGGTGATGCCTGCCTGGCGCAGGTGGTCTGTGAAGCGGAAGTACTGCTCGTTGTCGAAGAACATCTGAGTCACTATATAGTCGGCTCCTGCCTCCACCTTCTGCTTCAGGCGCTCTATGTCCACGTCAAGGTTGGCAGCCTCGAAATGCTTCTCGGGGTAGGCTGCCACACCAACACAGAAGTCTGTAGACAGGCCGTTCTTTACAGTGGGGTCAAGATACTGGCCGTTGTTCAGGCGGCGAATCATTGTCACCAGCTCCGAGCTGTGGCTGAAGCCGTCGGCCTCGGGTATGAAGAAGCGCTGGCCCGGTATGGCATCGCCGCGCAGGGCCACCACGTTTCGTATGCCCAGGAAGTGGAGGTCGAGGAGTTCGCTCTCCACCCGCGACTGCGAGGCTCCGCCGCAGATGACATGGGGCACAATCTCAAGCTCGGGATAGCGGCGCATGATGGCTGCCACGATGGCTATGGTGCTGGGGCGCTTGGCAAGGGTCATCTTCTTGTAGCTGCCGTCGCCGTTGGGAACGTATTCCACCTCGTCACGGTGGCAAGTGATATTAATGAACGGCGGGTTGAACTGCATCAGCGGTTCTATGCTGTCGTAAAGGCGGCTGACGTCGCTGCCTTTCAGGGGCGGCACCAGCTCGAAGCTGGCAAAGGGGTGGCCGGAGCTGTTCAGTATGTCAATGACTTTCATTTTCGTATGGTGTTATTTCTACATTTTGTTGTTGCGATATTTCGGTGTTACTTCTCGCGGGAGATGTATTTTGACAGCAGCTGCTCTCCCTCTGCAATGCTGATGCCGCGGCGCCGGCAGTAGTCGGCAAGCTGGGTCTGGTCAATGCGGCCTACGGGGAAGTAGCGGGCCTCGGGGTGACAGATGAAGAGACCGCAGATGGATGTGGAGGGCTGTATGGAGTAATGGTCGGTGAGGGTGACGCCAAGCTGGCGCTCCGCATCAAGGAGGTCGAAGACGATGCGCTTCAGGGAGTGGTCGGGGCAGGTGGCATAGCCGAAGGCCACGCGGAGCATAGGCCATTGGCCGTTGACCGTTGAGTTCTGGAGCCATTCAGCGGCGGCCTCGGCCAGGCGGGCACAGATGGCATGGCTCATCAGGCGCTCGGCCTCGTCGGAGGGCTGCTTCTTTGGGCGGGCCACAACGGTGAAGAGGCCGATGGGCGACGGCTCCTGCTCGTTGAAGAAATCGGAGAGGCAGAGGTAATGGCCCGCCGCGCTCTGGCTGCGGAGCATGGGGAGGAATTTCTCGCCGGGAGAACCGGCGAGCACACTACCAGCGGGAGAACCAGCGGGAGAACCGGCGGGAGGACCGGCGGGAGGACCGGCGGGGGCGGGGGCCGAAGGGGGAGCGGCGAGCACGATGTCGTTGCCGCGGCGGGTGGCGGGAAAGAAGCGGAGCAGGGTTTTTACCTCAATGCTGTCGTCAAGTATGGCGCGCTCAAGGTATTGCTTGCCCTCCTGCAGGGTGCGTTCGGCCTCCGGGTTGACAAGGAGCTGCTGCAAAGTCTCGCCCTTGAAGCCCCAGAAGAGCAGGAACATGCGCCAGTCAATGAGAGGAAACAAAGACCCACTCCCCGCCCCCCCAAGGGGGGGAGCAGTTAGTAAAGTATCCCACATTCCAGCTGACGTACCTTCTGTGGTCTCATTGAAAAGATAAGAGAAGCGGGGAGCGCGGGCATTGGCCTCTGCATAGGGCGTTAGCGGGGCGTGGTGCTCCTCGTAGGCACTCCTCATCTGTTGCTGCTCTTCCTTTATATTAGATATGGTGGCGGCAGCGTCCATCTGCAGGTGCTTGGCCAAGAGGGATGTCTGCGAGGCATCGCCGCCATAGACCACACAGCCGTCGTAGAGGGGGGCCAGCTTCACAGCCGTATGCACCGCCGAGGTGGTGGCACCGCCAACGACGATGGGCACGTGAAGCCCTTCCTGCTGGAAAAGGCGGCAGAGCTGCTCCATCTCCTTCAGCGAGGGGGTGATGAGTCCGCTTATGCCCACCAGACAGGGGTTACGCTTCTTGGTCTCCTCAATGTTTGTCTTGTTGGGCACCATCACACCGAGGTCAATAACATCAAAGCCGTTGCAGCCCAGCACTATACTTACTATGTTCTTGCCTATGTCGTGAACGTCGCC
>JAFTAR010000010.1 GCA_017455495.1 Prevotella sp. | reverse complement strand
CGCCGCCGTCCGCTTGTGGAGACCGTGGTAGGCACGCTCGTGGAGCCTGCCCCCGTAGGCCGCGACACGCTGCTTACGTCCACTGAGATCCTGCAGGCCCTGAGCGCCGTGCTCCCCTCCCGCGACATGCCCACCATGCAGCAGCTGGCCACCGTGCTCCGCAACCTCGGAGTGAGGCAGGGTGCACAGCAGGGCCGCCACGGCTGGTATGCCAGCCTGCGCGGGGAGGAACAACCGTTTTAGTGTTTATTGAAAAGAAAGATGTTGTCCAAAGTTGTTATAGTTGTCTTTATTTAGGTTGCTATTTCTTCTCCTCTGCCGTTCGGTGGTCAAGCATGTCAAGCGTAGTGAAGTGCACGCCGTAGATGTCGGGAGCGCCATAGTCTACGATGTCCCAGCCGTCTTCTGCCGAGCCGTAGACGGGACACATGCCGTAGAGCTTGCCCTCCTGCGGATTGAATTGGAACTCTCCCGACTTTTCTATAGGCTCTCCGTTGTTGTCGTACTCATAGTCGGCCGCTACCGTAAACACATGGAGAGGCTTGAGGGCGGGCGTGAAACCATAGCCCAAGTTGCGCTCTGTGTCGGTGACCTGCGCCCAGCCGCCTTCGTAGACAGCTATTGCCACATCCTGCGGCCACAGCAGGTTGCGCCCTATGGTCATAGAGTAGGTGTAGGCTCCCTTGATGTATTTGCCGTCGCTGTCTTTCTTCGGCTCTATCTTCAGGTTGTTTTCGTCTACCTGCGGTTTGTTGTACCACTCCCAGATGGGCGGCAGACCGTAGCTGGCCTGCGGCGTCTTCCAGTTGTGGCCCACCAGGACCACCTCGCCCTGGAACGTCAGCTCCGGCCCCAGGGTGAACTTGTAGGGCGAATAGAGAGTGCGATAGGGGTCTGTTATCATGTCGTTGAACTCCTTTGTGGCCGATGCTACCATGTTGCAGTTGCTCTGCACGCCCACCTTCACCAGTCCGAAGATGCTGGCCGACAGCTTAGTGCCCAGGCCTGCGGCCACACGTGGCGATGCCTCGAAGTTCAGGCCGCCAACGTCCCATCGCTTGTCCATGTTGTTCTCATAGAGCTCTTTGCGCATGGTGATGCCCTCGTCGGGGGTATACTTCACGCCCACCATGAAGTCGCGCGTATAAGAAATGGAGCCAGAGAGAGTGGCTTGCAGGGCTGCATCGAAGTGGGCCGAGAACTCCAGCGTGGGCTTGATGACGATGCCCCAGATGATGATGGGCGGCAGGGGCGAGTAGGCAAAGACGATGTCCTTGGAGTAGCCCAGCTGTCCCTGGAAGCCCGTCTTCAGGGCTATGGTACCCTTGCAGTTAGTCCAGGCATCTACGTTCTTTATTTTTCCCCACGAGATGTTGATGTCTAAATGGGCATCCATGGTCACTTCGCCGCTCAGTTCGAAGGTGGCCCATACGTTGGTGTCGTCTTCCTTACCCGCCAGCTTGATGGTGGGGTTGATGGCGAAGGGGCCTATCGTCACTTGCTTGTCAAAGCGCTTGCTTGCGCGGGTGTCGGCAGGCAGCTGCACACCGCCGAATTTTATGGTTCCGCCCTCGTTGGTAAACCTGATGAGTTCGCCCTCGGGCGTGTACAGCTCGGTCATGTACTTGGCCAGGTCGATGGTGATGCCGTCAGGCCCCATGTTCAGCTCCTTGAATGCCTTTGTCAGGTCGTCGGTGGCCCTCACGCTGACATGAATCATGTCGCCGTCTTCATAGCCCATCTCCACAATCTCGCCAATCATGCCTTCGGGAATCATCTCTGAGAGCTGGTTGAACACCAGCACGTCGCCCACATGGGGCTTGAAGTTCTTGTGCACGGTCAGTTCCAGTGCGTTGTTGTTGCCATGCCAGGTGTGGGCTTCGGCTATGAGTTCCAGCCACTCATCTGTCATCATGCGTGCGTTGCTTTGCAGCTCGTACTCTATCTTGTAGTCCTCGCTGTAGGTCTCGGTGTCGCCAATGGGATATATGAGTCCGCGCTCCAGCGTCTTTCCCAGCGTCTTACCCACAGTCTTGGTAGTCGTCGAGCCGTCGTGGAAGGTGAAGAGCAGTTCAAAACCCTTGTCGTAGGTTCGTGCGGGCACGGTGAGGTAGAAGATGCGTGCCTGCTGCAGGGCGCTGTCAGTTTCCTGACAGTCAAGCACTATGGCTTGCGAGGCAGCATCGGTACCAGTGAAGTTGGCTGTGGGCATATCGCTCTCCCAACTGATGTTGAAGCTGCCGCTGACGGGCGTGCCAGACAGGTCGCGGAAGGTGAGTGTCTGCACCTGCTTGGTCTCAGCCTCGCGCAGACCCACCTTGAGCATGGCCATCAGGGGGCGTAGTGTCACGCCGTTGTACTTGTCGCCACGCCCGGCCAGCATGTTCACCGAAGCATCGGGCTGCGGGGCGCGGTGGCTGATGTGGCGCACCTGCTGGTGGGGGAAACTGAGCGTGAGTGCTCCGGTTGAGGCGTTGCCGGTTGCCCCTACCTGATAGGGATAGTAGAGTGTGGCCGTGCCGTCGGGCAGGGTGGCTGTGCCGGTGAAGGTGGCGGTATGGCCGTCGGCCGATATAGTGCCCTGGCTGAGGGTGAAGGGGTTGGCATTGCCGGCAAGGCCCAGCTGGTCGGTGTCCTCCCACTGGAAGGTCATGCTCACGCCGGGGTTGTCAATCATTTTGGCGCGGGTAGCACCCTGCCGCTCCATACTGACGGTTACCTGGATGCTCTGCTGGCTGCCGCGCTGGCCGCCCTCCTCCATGAGGTCGTCTTTGCAACTGGTGCAGATAATGCCTGAAGAGACTGTAAGTGCCAGGCCTGCCTTATATAACAAATGAGTAATGCTCATAAGAGTTGAGAGTTGAGGGTTGAGATTTATGATTAGTCGAAGCTGCTGTGGTCACTATAGCCGTAGCCTTCGCCTCCCAGCTGAGGCGTTTCGCTGTCTGTCACGATGATGCAGGGCAGCATGTAGTCGCGCTCCATGCCCATGATCAGGTAGTAGCTGCTGAAGGCGGGCAGCACGGTGAAGGCACCATAGCGCCGGGCAGTGTTGCCGGCGGCACGTGGTTTGACGCGCAGCCGCAGCATGGCATCGTTGAGCTTCTCCACGGTGAACCAAGAGTTGTTCACGCTGTGCCCAAGGTCCTGCAACTGTTTGTAGGTGTCAGGCGTGTCGTAGCGGTAATACCAATTGCACGAGCGTGTCATAATGGGCAGGTCATAGGTGCCGCCGGCGGGCGACACATCAAAGAACTGGTATTGCGGAATGACGGTTCCCTCGCCTGCATAGAGCCGGTTGTCAATGATGTATATCCCGTCGTCAACATTTTGCAGCACAGTATAACTGCCTATGGGTGTAGAACCATCGTAGAAGGTAGCCGTGGCACGGCGTGGCTGGTTCTGGTCTATGTAGTCATCGGCATGTATCTCCAAGCCCGTTTCACCGAGTTTTCTTGCTTGCAGCCAGTCGGCATCGCTCTCCACCGTCCAGTCTGGGCGGTTGGTGGTGACAAACGAGGCAAGGCCCATTTCATGCGAGAAAATGGTGTCGCAACTGTTGAAGTAGCCCACAATGACATAGCCGGTGCCGTCATCGGCGGCCTGCGTCACAGTGAACGATGCCCGCTGACCAGTAGACTTGATGATGATGCTGATAGTGGCCACTCGCTGCTGCGGCGATTCGTTGCGGTCTACACCGAAGGTGACGGTAATCTGCTGGTAACCGTTGTTCAGATAGGGGTGGCACCAGTCAGCATCGCTCTCCACGGCAAGGTTGTCGTAGTCAACGTCGGTGGTGACGAGCACGCCCTCCATCTCGGCTGTCCGCCTCAGTCCCGACTGGTGGTAGTCAATGTTTCTTACAGAGAGCGACAGGACATTGTTGTCGTCATTGCCAGGGGTGGGGTCTGGGTTGGGGTCTGGCTTGGGTGTCACAGGCGTGGGCTGCTCCGGCTCGTCGTCATCGCCGCAAGCGGAGAAACCTGCGGCTGTGCCAAACGCCATGAGCATGGCCATGAGGTAGGTTACGGTTTTCTGCATAGTTGGTGATTTTGGGCACAAAGTTAAGAAGTTTATTTCAATTGGGACTATCAAAACGAAAAAAACGACTATCAAAACGAAAAATGTTAGTTGATTGTTGCTGTTTCTTTCTAATTTTTTTGGGATATTTCTTTGGCTCTTCAAATATAAAGGCGTACCTTTGCACATTATAATATGAAAACGACGGTACAGTTGCTCTTCACCCTTGCAGCCTTGTTTGCGCTGCTGCCTGCCACCGCAACGGGCAGCGAAGTCTCGTCGTGCCCTGTGCAGTCGCTGGAAGTGGAACGTCTGCCACAGCTCTGCGTGGCGCGAAACGGCCACCAGGTGTTCTTTTCCAACGGCACCGCCATAGTAATGGGAGGCCACACCGCAGGCTTCATTCCTACTGCAACTGCCGAAAGCTATTATGACGGGCAGTGGCACTTGCAGCCAATGGTATACACCCACGACCAAGGTCTCGCCTTGCAGACACGAAGGGGAGAAATCATCATCTGCGGCGGACATTTGCAGCCGTTAGGCATAGGCCAGACTTTTACATTTGAACGCTACGACCCAGCTACCGGCACTTTCGACGGCTACGGCTGCCTGGAGCAGAAGCGCTGCTTCGCCCAGGCCTTGGAGATGGACAGCGGCAAGATAGTGATAAGCGGCAACTGGTATGCCGATGACTGCATAGAACTGTTCGACGGCTCCCGCCAGTGCCGCTTTGTAAAGGCTGTGTCGCAGCATCGCTCCATGCCTTATATCCTCCGCACTGCCAAGGACAATGCCATCATATTCAGCAGCGTTGACATCCACGGCGAGCCTTTGGACAGTATTATTGTGGACCGCCTGCAGGGGGAGCCATTCTGTGAGCCTCTGTTGCAGCAGTGGCATCCTTTAGGCATGCAGACAGGCAATCACTGCGCCGACGGTTTCATTGGCGACGAACAGCAGGGGCGCTATGCTTATATCATACCAGCCTACAACCAGGAGGGCCAGCTTGCACTAATAAAGACTGAAGGCGAGCAGTTCATGCTTCTCCCCACCTCTACCCCCGTACCTGTGCGCAGCCAGTGGGGAGAGATAGCCTATTTCACCGGAGTGATAGCCAACCGCCCGGCACGCCAGGCATACATAATGGGCTACGGTCTCGACGATGCCGACCACCGCCTATATGTTCTCCGGATAGACTACGACCGCGAGCCAGCCGCTCTGACACTGCTACAGAGCGAGCCGCAGGACAGCATAGGCCTCTACAGTCCGGTGCTCACACCTGAAGGCAACCTGCTGATGGCCGGAGGTATAACGTTTCCGTGCAACAACTTCTCGCCACACTCCACCGCTCTGCTCCTGCACACAGGTTCGCAGCAGTCCTTATCACCTGCAGAAAACAGCCATTCCACCGACTGGATGTGGCTGCTGGCAGCTGTCATGGCAGCAGTCGTGGGTTGCCTGACTTTCATATATTACAGAAAGAAAAAGAAGTGTGAAACCGTAACAATAAGGCGCAGTCAGGAAACTGAAGAGCCTGGGCCGTATGACGCTGAGCAGACCGAAAAGGCAGAGGAAATGCTTATGCAGCGCATCTGCCTGCTTATGGAGCAGGAACAGCTCTACCTGAACAGCGAGCTGAAGAAGACCGACGTGGCTAAGCGGCTGAACACTAACAGCGCATACATCTCGTCGTGCATAAACAACAGGAAGGGATGCTCCTTCAGCGCCTTCGTAAACAGCTACCGCATAGAGTATGCAAAAAAGCTGCTGCTCGAACAGCCTGAGACCAAGGTCTACGAGGTCTGCGTGGCATCGGGCTTCTCCACCGAGGCCTCCTTCTTCCGGGTGTTCAAGACCCTGACGGGGACTACACCAAGCGAGTGGCGGCAGGAAAACGGCATTAACTAACTAAACATATTTATTACAACTGACATGAAGAAAGAGAAGAAGTACTGCGGCGTGGTGGTGCCTATGGTGACACCCGTGGACAGTGAGGCGCGTATTGACACTGCCGCCGTAGAGCGAATTGTGAGTTTCTTTGCCGAGGCAGGGGTGTCGCCCCTTCTCATGGGCACCACCGGCGAAGGCAACAGCGTTGGCCAGGACGACGGACTGCTGATGGTTCAGGCTGCCGTCAAGGCGGCCAAGGGACGGATAAAGGTGTATGCCGGCCTTACGGGCAACTGCTTCGCCGAGCAATTGAGGCAGGCAGAGACCTACACGGCGGCAGGCGCTGACGTAATCGTGGCAACGCTGCCAACATACTACGCGCTGACACCCGAGCAGATGGAGAACTACTACACAAGGCTGGCCGACAGCATAAAAGGGCCGCTGATGCTCTACAACATCCTGGCCACTACTCACATGTCCATTCCCGTGGAGGTGATAAGGCGGCTGGCCGACCACCCCAACATTGTGGGTCTGAAGGACTCCGAGCGCGACATGGAGCGCATGAAGCAGTGCATAGAGCTGGCCAAGGGTCGCGAGGACTTCTGCTATTTCTGTGGCTGGGCGGCACAGTCGGCCACTTCGCTGGCTCTGGGCGGCGACGGCATTGTGCCCTCAACGGGCAATTTCGTGCCGCAGATGTTCCGCCAGCTGTATGACGCTGCCATACAAGGCGACTGCGCCACGGCCCAGCGACTGCAGGACGAGACCGATGCCATAGCACGCATTTACCAGAAAGACCGCACCTTGGGCCAGAGCCTTGCTGCCCTGAAAGTAATGATGCAAACCAGGAACCTGTGCCAGCCCTACATGCTCATGCCTCTCACCCGCCTCACCGCTGAAGAGGAAAAGGAGGTAGTCGCCAAAGCACAGTCTGCCAAATCGTAAATCTCAACCCTCAAATCTCAATTCTCAAATCACTCGATGCATTGGATTGACTATCTCATCGTAATAATCTCCATAGTAGCCGCCATCGGCATGGGCGTTTATTTTGCCCACAGGCAAAAGGACACCTCAACCTACTTTGCCGGCGGGGGCAAGATACCCGCATGGGCCGTTGGAATGAGCATTTTTGCCACGCTCATATCAAGCGTCACCTTCCTGGCCTATCCCGGCGCTGCCTACGAGGGCAACTGGATTCTGCTGGTGCAGGGACTGATGGTGCCCATAGTCTTGGTGGCCCTCATCGGCATTATAGTGCCGCTGTTCAGGAAGGTGATACGCCTCAGCACCTACGAGTACTTCGAGCGCCGCTTCGGTCTCTTCGCCCGCCTGTACAGCTCGCTGGCCTTCACCCTGGGCCACTTCTCAAAGGCCGGCACCGTGTTTTTCTTAGTGTCGATGGCACTGGCCACGTTCCTGGGCATAGACATCTATACCGTAGTGCTCGTGCTGGGCATCACCATCATCATCCTTACCCTTTTAGGCGGCATGGAGGCCATAGTCTGGATGGACGTGGTGCAGGGAGCGCTGCTCATTGGCGGCGGTGTAATCTGTGTGGCCATACTGCTGTTCAGCACTCAGGGCGGCCCGGGCGAGGTCTTTGCCATAGCCTCTGAGTATAACAAGATTGACGTTGGCCCCTACGACTGGAGCCTGACGGAGCTTACATTCTTGGTGATGGTGCTCAACGGCATCTTCTATGCCCTGCAGAAATACGGCACGGACCAGACCATTGTGCAGCGCTACCTGGCAGCCCGCAACGACCGCGAGGCCAAGAAGGCAGCCTACATCGGTGTGCTTATGTCGGTGCCTATCTGGGCAATGTTCATGTTTATCGGCACCTGCCTCTTTGCCTTTTATCACGCACAGGGCGCTCCTGTGCTGCCCGACGGCATAAAGGCCGACGAGGTGTTCCCCTATTTCATAGCCCACGAGCTGCCCGTAGGCATTCGCGGCCTTATCATCGCCGCCCTTGCCGCCGCCGCCATATCAAGCCTTGATGCCGACCTGAACTGCCTGTCGGCCATCGCCGTGCAGGACTATTACGTAAGGTTCAAGAAGAATGCCACCGACCGCCAGCAGCTGCGCTTCGGCAAGTGGATGGTAGTGGTGTGCGGAGCAGGAGCAGTAGGTGTGGCCTGTCTGTACATCTCGTGGGGCGGCGAGGGTGTGCTGGGAGCGCTGTTTGCACTCTACGCCATCTTCTCGGCCGGCATTGTGGGCATCTTCATGCTTGGGCTGTTCAGCCGCAGGGCCAACAAGCAGGGACTGTACATAGGCATTGCAGCAGCCGTGCTCTTTACCGCCTACGCCGTGCTGACATCTACAAAGGTGGATATCCACGGAACAGGAGTGAAGGAGACTCTCCTTGACCTGGGCGACTGGAACTTCAGCCATCACAAGTATATGCTTGGTGTGTACAGTCACATCATAGTCCTCGTGGTGGGCTACCTTGCCAGCTTCCTGTTCAAGACTCCGCCAGCTCCCAAGGAACTCACCATCTACGGCAAAATTTAGAATTTAGATTTAAGAGTTTAGAATTAAGAGTTATTCTCGCTTCGCTGCGATTAAGAATTAGGATTTTAGAATTGGCTACGCCAGCGTAATTCTAAACTCTTAATTCTTAATTGCCGTAGGCAACACCTCTTAATTCTAACCTGAATTATTCATGGCAATTACAAGAACCAGTAGAATGTTTTTGTTTTTAAACACGAATTACCACGAATTAAACATGAATTATTCAAAAATTAATTTAATGATAAATTCGTGTAGAATTCATGGAAATTCGTGTT
>JAFTAR010000102.1 GCA_017455495.1 Prevotella sp. | reverse complement strand
TGGGGCATCGGGCCCTCAAAGGCATCTACCAGCAGCAGGCAGCCGTCGGCCATGTTGAGCACGCGCTCTACCTCGCCGCCGAAGTCGCTGTGGCCCGGGGTGTCAATGATGTTGATTTTTGTGCCTTTCCAGTTTATGCTTACGTTCTTGGAAAGAATGGTGATGCCGCGCTCGCGCTCCAGGTCGTTGGCATCAAGCACCTGGTTTGAGAGGTTCTGTCCCTCACGAAACAGGTTGCCTGCCAGCATCATCTTGTCAACGAGCGTGGTCTTTCCGTGGTCCACGTGTGCTATGATAGCAATGTTCCTTATGTCTTGCATTTTCTAATACCTTGTTTCAAATCGGGTGCAAAGGTACGACTATTATTTGAACTGGCAAAAGGAAAAGGGCTAAAAAAACTCCAGAATCGCTTGTGGGTTACTGTTTTTGTTAGTACCTTTGCAGAAACAACAGACTATCATGAACGAGAAACAGACAGAGAAGCAGAGCCTTACCGTAGTGAAGGTGGGCGGCGGCGTGGTGGAGGACGAGCAGCAGCTGAGGCAGTTACTTCAGGACTTCACCTCCATAGAAGGTGCAAAAATACTGGTGCACGGCGGCGGGCGAAGGGCTACGCAGGTAGCTGCCCGGCTCGGCATAGAGACGAAGATGGTGGACGGCCGCCGCATCACCGACGGCGACATGCTGCAGGTGGTGACGATGGTCTACGGCGGCCTGGTAAACAAGCACGTGGTGGCATCGCTGCAGGCACTCGGCATTGATGCCATAGGCCTGACGGGTGCCGACGGCGGCATAATCCGCTCCGAGAAGCGTCCGCTGAAGAACGGCATTGACTATGGCTTCGTGGGCGACGTAAAGGCTGTGGACAGCGAGGCCATTGCCCGCTTCATAGATGGCGGGCTGACGCCCGTCATTGCCCCGCTGACACACGACGGCCGTGGCCTGATGCTCAACACCAATGCCGACACCATGGCCTCAGAGACAGCAAAGGCTATGGCCCGGCTCTACGACGTGACCCTCATCTTCGCCTTCGAGAAGCCCGGAGTGCTGGCCAATGCCGACGATGACTCAAGCGTGATACCAAATATAAGCCGTGATGACTTTGCCCGCCTGAAGGCCGACGGCACCATAAGCGGCGGCATGCTGCCAAAAATAGAAAACGCGCTCAACGCCATTGATGCCGGCGTAGAGCGCGTTGTCATTACAAGTGCCAAGGCCATAAGCGGCCGGGGCGGCACGGTGATTAGCTGACTCTTATACTACATAGACTGCATGGTCCACACCACCTCAATCTGCTTGCCGCTGATGTCGGCCTTCAGAGAGAGCTTGCAGGTGTTGCCGGCAAACTCCAGGCCGGCCTTGCCGTTCATGAACGAGGCTCCCATGTCGTCGCTGTTCCAGTGGTAGGTCATGGAAGCTGTCTGCAACTCAACAGAGGGAGTGCCGTCCCAGCTCCAGCTGCCCACGTCGTAGGTGTCGTCGGCATAGTTGATGAGGAACGACTTGATGGTGGTGAACGTTACACCCTTCACAATCTTGTCGGGGTTGAAGGAGTCCTTGATGTCAACATATTCGCGGGCGAAGTCAACCAGTGTCTTCAGGTTGCACTCTCCGGGGAAGTCCTTTGCCAGCACGGCACCTGAGCTTGTGGGATAGCGCAAGCGGGTGTTGGTTACAGTCCATGTGCGGCAGAGGTAGGTTGCCATGAGGCTCTCAGCCTCGGCCATGCTGATGGTGACGGGCACCGTTACTTCTACGCTTCCAACGGTAAGGGTGACATTGGCGTTGACATTGTCGCCACTGATGCTGATGTTTCCAAAGCCAGAGAGCTGGAAGGAAGTGCCAGAGCCGGTGTAAGTGCCGAAGAGATAGAGCAGGTCGCTCAGTCCGCGGGTTGCGGCATTCTCCTCACGGTAGGTTACGAGGTATTTGCCGCTCTCGGTAAGCTCTATTGACTCAATGATTTTATCACCGACCTTTGTGCCGATGAACTTAATGAGCTTGGCATCGACGGAGTGAGACGGCGACTTAAGTGTGATTGCGGCAAGCTTTGAGGCAAGCTCGTTCTGGTCGTCATCCTCGCCGCAAGCCACGAGTCCGAATGTTGCGGTCAGCAGCAGGGCTGACAGTGCGAAAAGATATTTCTTCATAGTTCTTTTGTAGATTGTTGATTAATATAAAAAGATGTCTGTTAGAAAATACGGCCTGTGAGCCGGAAGTTTATTACCGGATATACCGTGACTTTAGAGATGTATTTCAGCACTTCTCCGGCATCGGTGCCGGTGTTTTCCTTGGTGAGCTGCTGCTTGGTGCCCGTCTGGTTCTCATAAACCTTCGGTGTGCCCCAGAACTGTACGCCCATGTCGAAGTTGAAGGCAAAACGCTTGCGTGGCACGGCACGTCCGAAGCCCAAGCCAACGTAGGGTCTGAACCTTGCCACGTCTATGGAGGCCTTGGCATAGCCCTCGGAGTCGAAGCCCACGATGTAGTCGCCAATCTCCAGGCCGCCGTCTACTCCGAGCACCGGCTTGGTGTTCTCTGCGGTGACAATCTCGTCGCTGGTGCCATAATAGAAGCCAGTGGTGAAGTGGAACGTGGAGCTTGGAGCGGGATAGATGTCAAGGAGCATGTTCAGGGTGCCCATCTTCAGCTTGCCCTCCACCTCGGTCTGCTCTGTGTTTCCGTGGTTTTTGTAGTCCACGTCGGTCTTATAGCTCAGCTCAGGCATGAACTGATAGCCGGCGCGCAGAGCCAGATAGTCGGAGAGTGGCGTAGCAACCTCAAAGCCTATACCGGGCGTACCGGCCGACAGGCCTAACGAGACGTGGTCGAAGGCACCGAACTGCCTAACTCTTTTCTGGGCAGTAGCTCCCGGCAGGCACAGCATTAAAGCTGCAGCTGCGATAAATAATACTTTTTTTCTCATCTTGTTTTTACTTTTTTAGTTGTTACACGTTTCAAAGTTACAAAATGTCAAGCAAAGAACAAAGCAAATGGTCACTTTTTCTACGCTATTTGACACGATGGCTATACTTGGCGACAAAGGTACTAAGTTTATGCCTATGCGGCTTGTCTGATTATTACAAAGTCTTGTCTATTCTTTACACTTTGCGGCTTTTTTGCCTGAAAAACGCCTCAAGGGGAGGCTTCACCGTGACGTGCGCTTTGGCTTGCGGCGTGCCCAGCCCTCCTCGCTGAAGTCGGGAACATCTCCCCGAAACTCCTTTGCTGCGCCTTTCATCAGATCGCGCCAGTCATCTTTTTTCTTCTTGTGTTTCTTTGCCGGTTCGTAGACATCCTGCTGCCGGCGCTGTTTACGCGTCTCCTGCTTACGGCCTGTGAAGTCTGTAGGATACTTTCTGCCCTGCCCTTTTGCCGGAGCCGGACCTTTATCGTCCTCAGAATTGCAGCGCACCTGCCGCCCCTGGAACCTTATGCCCGTGAGCTGCGTCATCACCTTCTTGGCATCCTTCTCGGGCACCTCGAAGTAGCTGATGGTGTCTAAGAGGTCTATGTGGCCCACCTCCTGCCTGCCGCCCACATAGCGGTTTAGCAGCTGCATGAGCACGCCGGGGTAGAAGCCGTCGCGCTTGCCCAGGTTGATGAACAGCCGGTGGTAGCCCTCCTGTGCCTTGTTCATGCGCTTCTGCCGGTCGGTCTGGGGCTTGTCTCCCTTCCCTTCGGGAGGCAGGCTTATCTCCGGCGCGTCGGCATAGTAGGCCAGGAAGCGGCCAAACTCCATAGACACTATCTTTTTGATGATTTCCTCCTTGTCTATATACTCGAAGTAGCGGCTGATGTCCTGCATGAAGGGAGCTATCTCCTCGTCGTCCACGTCGGTCTTCACAATCTGGTCCATCACCTTGTAGAGCTGCTTCTTGCATATCTCCTCTGCCTTGGGGATGGGGGCCTCCTCGAATTTCTTGCCTATCTCCTTCTCAATGGCCCGGATCTTGTGTTTCTCCTTCGTGTGTACAATACTTATACTGGTGCCCTTCTTGCCGGCACGGCCTGTGCGGCCCGAGCGGTGGGTATAGTTCTCTATGTCGTCGGGCAGTCCGAAGTTTATTACGTGTGTCAGGTCGTCCACGTCAAGTCCGCGTGCTGCCACGTCGGTGGCCACGAGCAGCTGCGTCAGGTGCTGGCGGAACTTCTGCATCGTGAGGTCGCGCTGCTGCTGCGAGAGGTCGCCGTGCAAGGCCTCGGCGTTGTAGCCGTCCTTGATGAGCTTGTCGGCTATCTCCTGCGT
>JAFTAR010000101.1 GCA_017455495.1 Prevotella sp. | reverse complement strand
GGTGTAGGTGTTGCCGTCGTTGTTGCGATACACCAGTCGCTGGATGTCGCCGTCGGCGCTGGTCAGCGTGAAGTGGTTGCTGGTGTTGCCCTGCGTCACATCGATGCTGCCGCCCACGTCGGTGCGGAACCAAATCCAGATGTCCTTGCTACTGCTGTCGGTGTCGCCGTTGCGCTGCCAGTGGAACACGGTCTTGGTCTGCGTTTTACCGCTGTCGTCGGTCCATGTCGCTTTCAGGTTGCCGTCGCACACCCAGCAGTCGGCTCCCTCCTGGTCATAGACCGGTGCCTGAATGCTGATGGTGTTCGACCCGTTGAGCGACACCTGATACTTCCATGTGTCATCAACATGCGTGGCCGCCACCCGTTGAGGTAGCAGCCAGGCCGTCAGACAGAGCATGACGATGTGCCATGCGTGTATAAATCGTGTCTGTTTCATCTTATCTGTTCAATTGTTTAACGGGGAAGGTGAATGATGACCTTACGGCCATTTTGGATATAGATGCCACGCTGGGGAGCGCTGACGCGGCGGCCCTGCAGGTCGTAGATGGCGATTGACTTGCCCGACGGAAAACCGTCGGGAACAGCGGCAAGGTCGCGGATGGCGGTGGTGATGTTCTGGCGGATATAGTCGAGGCCGGCCTTGGCGTTGACCTTGCCGTAGCCCCAGCGGATGGGGTCATCAGCGGTGAACTCATCATTGACTGACGAGTGCTGCAGCACCTCCTTCACCTCGCTGAGCGTCAGCGTGGGGCAGGCCTGCAGCCACAGGGCTACGATGCCGGCCACCACGGGGCAGGCCATCGACGTGCCGCTCTCGGAGCTATAGGGGAAGCCCTCCCACGCCATCGACTCGTCAATGTCGGAGTAGCACTCATAGTGGTTCCACGACGAGACGATGTTCTCGCCCGGAGCGCAGGCGGTGGGCTGCTGCACACCGTTGGCATACATTCCATAGCTTGAGAAATCGCTCACAGCACCAATCTCGGTGGCGTAACCCCCATATTCTTCACCGCTGAAGTCGCGCACATCGCCGTCGTATGAGCGCGAGATGTTGCTCGTGCAGTACGACCCCACGCTGATGACGCTGGGTGTCGTGGTCCAGTCGCCACCGCTCATGTCAGAGTCGGCCTGGTCGTAGCCGTCCTCGGCTTCGCCTTCAAAACCTGTGTCCGATGTCTCCCAGAAATCCATGGTCAGCCCGTTGGATGCGGTGACGCTCACGGTGAGAGGCACAATGAAGCTGCCGGTATCAAGCAGTGTGCCCTCAACCATTGAGGCCAACTCCAGCTTGTCGCCATTCAGCCCGCCGGCCACGCCGATATAGCCCTCAAAGTAACGGGCCAGGGCTTCGTCGTCGTCGCTGGTCAGCTCAATGAGCTGGGGCTCGTCGGTAGCCGTGATGGTGAGCGGCTGCGACTGCCAGTACACCTCGTCTATCGCGGGGTCGTAGAGCATGAAGCGCACGCTGGCACTCTGTCCCTCGCCTGCATCTTCGCGCGAAATGCCGTAGAAGCCCGACTGCACCTCTTCTTCGCTGTCCTCGTCGTCAAAAGAAAAACCCATCTCCGTGGGCAGCATCACGCGCATCGTGGGTGATTCGTCTGTAAAAGCGTGCTCCACATGGAGCGTCATGTCGCCCTCGTTGCCGGCTGAGAGGACGGGAATGGCCCATTGCGACAGTGCCGCGATGGCCTCGGGCACCGTGCCCGTGCCGTTGTGCGGCCCCTCATGGCTGTTCAAACTGGCACTGAGCACCACGGGGGAGTCGATGGTGCGGGCGTAGGCAGCGACGAACGACAGGCAGAGTTCCAGCACATCTTCCGTGTCCGGCTCATCACCTTCATCGGCCATCTGCTGCATATAGCCCAGCGGAATGAGCACGATGTCGGCATCGGGAGCCATACCCCCGAACCCCTGCGGCGAGCGCGAACCGGCGGCAATGCCGGCAGTGTGGGTGCCGTGCGACTCCATCTCCGTGTCGGTGGTCATGGCAGCTATCTGCTCTGCCGTGGTGTATAGCGAGCCGGGAAAGTCTACCTCGCCAATGCCGGGATAGTCGAAACTGAACGTAGGCCCGTCATCGTCGGTTGGCACATAGACAGCTTTTATGCGCGTGCGGCCCTGCTCGTCTTTGAAAGCGCGGTGCTGGAAGTCGAAGCCTATGTCTATAACACAGACGGTGACACCCTTGCCCGTGAGCGAGGCGATGGCATCGGGGGCCGTGCCGTCAATCTGCGACACGCCAACGGCCGTGCGCGTCACGTCGGTCTTCAGCCTGGGGCGATGGGGCGTATCAATGCGCAGCACACCGCGAATGCGGCTCATACTCTGCACACTGTCCATGGGCAGTGTGACAATAAGCTGGTTGCCCAGCACACCCTCCACACGGGCTTCCCGGCTGCGAATCTCTGCCAACGTGGCAGCCTCATCGGCAGCAGCAATCTTCACAACGAGACGGATGGTAGGCGGCTCCACGGCCAGCCCATTCTCACTGGCCCGGGCGGCAGCGCGTGCGGCCTTCTTCTGCAGGTTCATCACTTTCAGCTGTGCCTGCGGCGTCAGCTTGGTTTGTGCCATCGCCGTCATGCTGACGGCGAGCATCAGTATAAATGTAGAAAAACTTTTATTTGCCATATAGATATGTTAATATATAAATATGTGCAAAGGTCGGCAAAAACGCGCAAAAAGGCAAAAGGAAGGGGGTGTACATTTGGCTTCTGTACCAAATGTACACCCCTGCAAAAGGCCTTCTCCCCCTTAGCCTGAATTATTCATGCCAATTACAAGAACCTGTCGAATGGTTTCGTTTTTAAACACGAATTACCACGAATTAAACATGAATTATTCAAAAATTAATTTAACGAGAAATTCGTGTTATATTCATGGAAATTCGTGTTAAATAAAAGTAGGTTAGTTCTGCTCTCTGAATTGCCTTCGGCGATTCAGAACGCGACTCGGCAAAGCTTAAGCAAGCTTAGCTTTGCTCTCGCTGCTCTCTGAATTCCGTAGGTGTCACACCGTACTGCTCGACGAAGAGGCGGCGCAGGTAGCGGGGAGAGAGGCCCACCTCGTTGGCAATGGCGACGACGGTCTTTGTGGGTTCATCTTTCAGCAGCCTGCAAGCCTCGGTGAGGCGGATGCCATTGATGTAGGCAGGGAATGACAGGCCGTCGGCATGGGTAGCCAGGAGCTGGTTGAGCACCTCGCGGCGGATGTTGAAGCGGTCGCAGACATCCTGCCGCTGGATGTTGGCATTGGCATACAGCCGCTCACTGCGTATGCACCGGTCAATCGTAGTGAAGAGAGCTGTGGTGTCATCAGCATCTCCTGAAGACGCTGCCATCAAGGGTTCGCTTGATGGTGCCGGTTCTTTGCTCAGCGACTGATTAATCTGCCTTATCAGTACCTGGTTCTTCAGCTTGATTCTGCGGCTCTGGAAATAGACGTAGGTAGCAAAGAAGAGTATGAGCAGCAGGCTTATGACAGACACAACGGCCACGACGGTCATCATCTTGCTGCGGCTCTCTGCCTGCTGGCGTAGCATCTGCAGCTCCAGAGCATGATAACGGGCCTTGTGCTCACGGGCCTCGGCATCGCGTACACTACGCTCTATCTGCTCGTAGACGTCTTCCATGCTGCCCTGCTCACCGAGTGCGGCATAGGCGGCAGTCAGGCGGCTCTGCATCTGTGTGCGGTAGAAGTTTATATAGTCGGCACGTTCGGTAGCGTTCTGCGGCTCGCGGTAGGTGCCGTCGTGGTAGTCCTGAGGATGCTGCTCGTAATCATTCAGCCGGTCAATGATACGACGGGCAAGAGGCAGTGTCTCAACGTATTTTTCCTCGTTAGTGAGCACGCTGATTTTGCGCTTCAGTGCAATAATGGTTGCATCAAGCCAGTTGAACTGCCGGTGCTCGCGGCTGTCAAGGATGGCTATCACGCTGTCAAGTTGAGCCATGCCCCGTTCCCGCTGCCCCATTGCGCATAGCACGGCACCCACCTCAGCCTCCGTGCGCAGGGCTTCAGGCTCAGCATCCTCGCCCTGTTGGCGACACACCTCCACCAGTTCCTGCGAGCGCCGCAGCCAGCGCGCCGTGTCCTGCTGCCGGCGGGCCACGCAGACCAGCACCTCCAGAACATCCTGATGCATGCCGATATTCGTCTTCAGGGAGTCGTGCACGAGCAACCGCTCGCCGATGACACGCGCAGAGTCGAAACGAACGTCCTCTGGCCCGCCGAGCAGTGAGTCGACCGTCTGTCCCATAAGGGTCCAGCTGTA
This sequence comes from Prevotella sp., assembly GCA_017455495.1. Lineage (GTDB taxonomy): Bacteria > Bacteroidota > Bacteroidia > Bacteroidales > Bacteroidaceae > Prevotella. The sequence continues at coordinate 4,222 of JAFTAR010000101.1, read as the reverse complement.
TATGCGCGCCCTGAGGCCGTCGGCCCACACCTTGCTTATGTTGCCCACGATGACAGCGGAGTCAATAATCTGCAAGGCCCGCTCAGGCTGGTAGGCATAGACTTCCATCGCCGCCTGCTCTGTGTAGAGCGTGTCGCTGGGCTGCGGTGTCCTGCCGTTTCCTGCATGCTTGCCATTCCCCGTGCAACTGCCGGCCAAGATGAGCAGGGCTGTATATAGCAGAAAGCGGAATGTAAGGGAGGTGTTGCTCATTTTGTTTACGTGGGGTTAGCGCAGCAGCTCCAAGGCTCGCTGCACGATGGGACTCCCCTCGTTGAAAATGGAGTAGTACTCGTTCATGTCCCAGAGGTCGCGGGCAATGAGGGCCTTGAGCTGCAACTTCAGCATAGGCATGGTGGCCTCTATCTCGGCTGTGTCGGCAGGATGTATGTTCTGGCGCTCGGCCTCGCTGAGAATCTGGTCTATAAGGGACTGAGGCACCTCGAAGTTCTCCTTGAAGTCGGCGAAGGAGTCGAAGCGGTCGGCCAGCGTGCGGCGGTTGTTGTCCACATAGACAAGGTTCTGCTGTATTATGACGCTCTTTGCTGCCAGTTCGCGGTGGAAACGGGTATAGCGTGTGGTGTCAAGGGGCACGAAGTAGTCGGGCATGATGCCACCGCCGCCATATACAACGCGGTGTTCCTTAAGGGTGTAGAACCTGAGCGAGTCGGCAAAATGTATGCTGTCGGCACTTGTCAGCTCGCCGTTGCGCAGGCGGTTTACCACGTCCATGGCATAGTCGCGGTTGTTGCCCATCTCGTATGGTTTCTGTATGCAGCGGCCAGAAGGCGTGTAGTAGTGAGCAATGGTGAGGCGTATCATGGAGCCGTCGGGCAGGTCGATGGGCCTCTGGACAAGGCCCTTGCCGAAGGTGCGGCGCCCAACTACGATGCCCCTGTCCTGATCTTGCAGTGCCCCTGTTACAATCTCGGCTGCCGAGGCGGTATATTCATCAACGAGCACCACCACGCGGCCTCTGCGGAATGAGCCTCCGTCGTCGGCAGTGTAGTTGCGGCGCGGCTGAGTGCGCCCCTCGGTATATACTATGAGGTCGCCCTTCTGCAGGAACTCCCCGGCGAGGTCGGCGGCTGTCTGCAGGTATCCGCCGCCGTTCTCCTGCAGGTCAAGCACGAGGTCCTCCATGCCCTGACCACGCAGTTTCTCCAAGCTGGCCATAAACTCCTGGTAAGTCGTTGCCGAGAAGCTGCTGATGCGTATGTATCCTATGCCGGGCCTCAGCATGTATGTGGCGTCGATGCTGTGAACGGGTATGCGGTCGCGCTTCACTTCGAAGGTCAGGGTGTCGCTGATGCCACGGCGCACCACCTTCAGGTTAGCTTTGGTGCCCCTTGGCCCTCTCAGGCGGCGCATTATCTCGTCGCGGCTCATGTTGACACCGGCTATAGCAGTATCGTTCACGCCCACTATGCGGTCGCCAGCGGCTATGCCGGCCTTCTCGGAGGGACCTCCCACGATGGTCTGGATGACAAGGAGAGTGTCCTGCGACATGTTGAACTGCACGCCGATGCCGTCGAACGAGCCGCTCAGGGGTTCGTTCATGGCGCGGGTCTCACGGGGGTCGCTATAGCTGCTGTGGGGGTCGAGCTTCTCCAGCATGCCGCGTATGGCATCCTCTACAAGCTTCACTTCGTCAACGCTGTCCACGTAGAGGTTGGCAATGGCCAGTTCGGCAATGCTGAGCTTGCGCAGTTGGCTGTCTTCTTCAAACTGTGCGCTGGCTGTAAGCACAGTCAGCAGGGATATGGCCGATAAGGCAAGGATTCGTTTCATCATTGTTTGGATAATCTTGTTTGAAAGAGCTGCAAAAATAATAAAATCCATCATTACTGGCAAGGATTTACGGATTATTAACTAATGCAGGGGCAAGCGAGTGCCCACTAATTTGTACCTTTGCAGCCTACAACTCAAAGCCACAAAAGCAAACATTATTAATAAAGAAATGTTAGAAGTAAGAAACCTGCACGCCAGGATAGGCGACAAAGAGATACTGAAGGGCATAGACCTTACCGTGCGCGACGGCGAGACCCACGCCATAATGGGACCCAACGGCTCGGGCAAGAGCACGCTGAGTGCCGTGCTGGTGGGCAATCCGCTCTACGAGGTTACAGAGGGCGAGGCCTTCTTCAACGGCAAGGACCTGCTGGCCATGAAACCCGAGGAGCGCTCACACGAGGGGCTGTTCCTCAGCTTCCAGTACCCGGTGGAGATTCCGGGGGTGTCGATGACCAACTTCATGAAGGCCGCTATCAACGAGCGGCGCAAGGCTCAGGGGCTGGAACCCATGAAGCCCGCCGAGTTCATGAAGCTCATGAGGGAGAAGCGCAAGGTGGTTGAGCTTGACTCCAAGCTGGCCAACCGCTCGGTGAACGAGGGCTTCAGCGGAGGCGAGAAGAAACGCAACGAGATTTTCCAGATGGCTATGCTTGAGCCTAAGCTGGCCATTCTCGACGAGACGGACTCAGGCCTTGACGTTGACGCCATGCGCATAGTTGCCGAGGGCGTGAACAAGCTCCAGACGCCCAAGACCTCGTGCATAGTCATCACCCACTACGACCGCCTCCTTGAGATGATCCGTCCGCAGTTTGTGCATGTGCTCTACCAGGGGCGCATAGTGAAGACGGGCGGTCCGGAGCTGGCCACCGAGATACAGGAGCACGGCTATGACTGGCTCCGCCCCACCCCAGCCCCCTCCCTGAACGGAGGGGAGTAGTCACCACTCCATATCAACACTTATGAATCCTATTAAGCAATCGTCAGATGTATCCTCCCCCCTCCCTCGCAGGGAGGGGACGGGGGAGAGTCGGCAATATACCGACATCTTCGAGCAGTGCCGCACCATGATTTGCGAGCACAGCAGCGACGTGATGAATGCCGTGAGGGACGAGGCCTACAGGCGCTTCCGTGAGAACGGCTTCCCCACGCAGAAGGTGGAGCGCTTCAAGTATACCGACATTGCCCGCCTCTTCGCACCCAACTACGGGCTTAACCTGAACCGCCTCAACATTCCCGTTGACCCATACAAGGCCTTCCGCTGCGACGTGCCCAACCTGTCAACATCGCTCTGTTTCGTGGTCAACGACAGTCTCTACTCCCAGACCATCCCCCAGCTGCCGGAGGGCGTCGTTATTGGTCCGTTGAAGGACATGGCCCGTAGCGACTACTACAACCGGCTGGCAGGAGCTGCCGGTGATGCCGTTACCGACCTCAACACCATGCTGGCACAGGACGGCCTTTACGTCTATGTGCCGAAGGGCGTAAGGCTGGACCGCACCCTTCAGGTGGTGAACATCCTGCGCAGCGACGTGGACCTGATGGTGAACCGCCGCGTTCTCATCGTCCTGGAGGAGGGGGCCGAGGCAAAGATGCTGTTCTGCGACCATGCCGCCGATGACCGCAACTTCCTCACCACCCAGGTCATTGAGGCCTACGTGGGCCGCGGCGCTCAACTTGACCTCTACTGCCTTGAGGAGACCCACCTGAAGAATGTCAGGGTGAGCAATGTGTATATCGACCAGCAGCAGGACAGCCGCGTGAAACATAATGTCATAACGCTGCACAACGGCATAACGCGCAACAAGCTCGACCTCACCCTCTCCGGCGAGGGAGCCGAGTGCGAATGCTATGGCTGCGTGGTGGCCGACAAGGGGCAGCACGTGGACAACAACACGCTGATAACCCACAAGACGCAGCACTGCACGTCGAACGAGCTATATAAATATGTATTGGACGACCAGGCCGTAGGGGCCTTTGCAGGCAAGGTGCTTGTGGAGAAGGGTGCGCAGAAGACGGTGTCGCAGATGACCAACCAAAACCTCACCGCCACCCGCGAGGCCCGCATGTACACCCAGCCCATGCTTGAGATCTATGCCGACGACGTGAAGTGCTCGCACGGCAGCACCGTGGGCCAGCTCAACGATGCCGCCCTCTTCTACATGCGCCAGCGCGGCATCAGCTTAGATGAGGCCCGCCTGCTGCTGCAGAATGCCTTTGTCAACGAGGTTATAGACAAGATGCACCTCGAACCGCTTCGCGACCGCCTGCACTATCTTGTTGAGAAGCGCTTCCGTGGCGAACTGAACAAGTGCAAGGGCTGCCAGCTGTGCCGGTAATTGCCGGGAGTTAACTCCTTCAACTTTCTCTATTTCTTTTATGAACCACGGAT
>JAFTAR010000100.1 GCA_017455495.1 Prevotella sp. | reverse complement strand
ACAGCAGGACCAGCAACAGCAGAATCAGCAACAGCAAGACCAGCAGGACCAGCAGCCGCCCCAGCAGCAGGACGAGGACTGGATAGAGCAGATGCTGAATGCTGCCGAACAGCATGAGCGTCAGGTTCGCAGGCGTATTGACGACCAGCAGCAGAGCCGTCCTCAGCAGCGTCGAAGGAACCAAAAGAACTGGTAGGAAGAATGAATCTATGAAACGACTGTCTGTCATTATATTATTTGCCTTGTTGTGGGCTGTCAATGCCAGCCCGCAAAACTACACGCTGAAAGGGCAGGTGGAGGAGATTGTCCATGTGGGCGAGCGCTTCAGGCTGAGCTATACAGTAAACTCCAGGGATGCCGATAACTTCCGCCTGGGACATTTGCCTGACGACATTGATTTGCTCTTCACGGCATCATCCGTAAGTTCCAGTACCTCCTATACCAATGGTCATCTTACCTCAAACAGCAGTATGACCATTACCTGTACCCTTTGCGCCAACGCCGAGGGACAGTTCACCATACCTCCAGCAAGCATCGACGTCAACGGGCATACCATACGCTCCAAGGCCCTCACCGTCACTGCTGTCCCCTCAGGCTCTCATGCCGCAGAGCAGTCGCAGGCAGGCCAGCGGACGTCAGGAGAGTATTTCTTTGTGCTGGCAAATCCCACGAAGCGCCGCGTGGTGCAGTACGAGCCTTTGCTCCTTACATACAAGGTATGCTGGCATACCGACCTGCCGGTGGCCAGCTTGGACAACATAAGCCTGGAGTTACAGAATGTATACATGCAGCCCTACAATGAAAGTCAGCAGGTAAGCAGGAAACTGGAGCAGATAAGAGGGCGCACCATGTGTACTGTTGACTGGCAGCAGTATGTTATCTACCCCCAGAAGGCCGGTACGCTCCACATTCCGAGTACTGCCTTCAACGGCTATGTAAGGCAGACGGTACAGATAGACCCATACGCCCCGTTTACTTCTTATAATGACATACCTCAGGAGCTGCACACCCCTGAGCTGAGCATACAGGTGGACTCCCTCCCGGAGCGGCCCGACGGTTTCTCGCTTGGAGTGGGCAGGCTCTCCATCTCTGCCAGCCCTGACAAGACAACGCTGAAGGCAAACACGCCGCTGAAGCTAACTGTCACCGTAAGCGGACAGGGCAACCTGAACATGATAAAGGAGCCTATCGTGGAGTTTCCCTCGCTGTTTGATACCTACGACACGCGCCAGACGGAGAACTATGAGGTGACGGCAAACGGCATAAGCGGCGACATAGCCTACGAGTTCATGGCTGTTCCGCAGCGCGAGGGCAGCTATGTCATTCCCCCGGTGAAGCTTATCTACTACGACCTTGACACCCGTGCCTACCGCACCATTCTCACCGACTCGTTCCGGATTGCCGTCACGCCAGGCGACCCCGGCTCTGATATCAACGACTTCTCCGACGGCGCTGCCCGCCAGCTGGACATACGGCCCATAAAGAGCGGCCCCTCCAGTCCCGGTTCGCGCAGCCACGCTTTCTTCGCTTCTGGCTTGTACTGGATTCTGGTTGGCTCCATTGTCGGTTTGGCAGCTTTGGCATTCCTTGGTCTTCACCTTCGTGCCCTTGGCAGGGGCGATGCCGAGAAGAACCGTGCCGGCAAGGCCCGCCGCGTGGCTACCCGCCGCCTGCGTAAGGCAGAGCAGCTCATGCGCAAGGGTAATACTCAGCAGTTCTATGACGAGACCCTGCGTGCTCTCTGGGGATATGTAGGCGACCGCCTGAACATGCCTGTCAGCAGTTTGACTCGCGACAATGTCAGTCAGCAGTTGCAGGAGCACGGCGTGAGCGAGCAGCCCATAGCACTCTTTGTGAAGGCTCTCGACGAGTGTGAGTTCATGCGCTACGCCCCAGGCGACCCTCAGGGCAACATGACCCAGGTCTATGACCTCTCGGCCAACGCCATTGTGCAGATAGAGAATGAGATGAAAAGCAGCAAGAAGAAGCACCACGCCCCAGGCGCCGCTGTTATCGTGACATTGTTGATGACGCTTGGTGCTGTGCCTGCCGGCGCTATCACCAAGGAGCAGGCAGACGAGGCCTACAGCAACAGAAACTATGAAGAGGCTATTGAGATGTACGGGCAGCTCTTAAGCCAGGCTCCCGATGCCTCGGTCTATTACAATATGGGCAACGCCTACTATCGCCTTGGAGACATGGCGCATGCTGTGCTCTGCTACGAGCGGGCACTCCTGCTCCAGCCCGGCGATACAGACGCCCGCTTCAACCTACAGCTTGCCTACTCCAAGACAGAGGACAACATTGCTCCGGAGCGCGAGATGTTCTTCATCACCTGGTATCATGCCCTCTCCTCCTGGTTCAGCTCTGATGTGTGGGCCGTCATCGCCGTTGTCATGCTGGCCCTGGCCCTGCTGATGGCCCTTGTCTATTGGTTTGCCTATGGCGAGGGTATACGCAAGACGGCCTTCTACAGCTTCCTTGCCTTGTTCGTGCTGTTCATCCTTGCCAACATCTTTGCCTGGCAGCAGCACAGCACACAGACAGAGCGCCGCGGAGCCGTCATTATGCAGCCTCAGGTAAGCGTCACCGCTACTCCCTCTGAGGGGGCGGCCACTTCCTTCACACTGCATGCAGGCACAAAGGTGACTGTCGATGACGACACTATGGCGGGCTGGCTGCAGGTCACCCTGCCTGACGGCCGCAAGGGCTGGCTGCCTGCCGCTGCCGTTGAGGTGATATAATAAATAATGTACGTGCGTAAATAGTAAAGGTGTGGACATAATACAATTTGACAAACATCTGTTGCTTCAGCTCTGTGGCAGCGAGTCGCTCTTCCTTGACTCGCTTGTCAAGACGCTTACCAATGCCGTTACGTGGGTACCGCTGTACATAGCTTTGCTCTATGTGGTGATAAAGAATAGCGACAATGCCCGTAATGTGCTTCTCGTCCTGCTGTCTGCAGGAGCCTGTGTGCTGCTCGCGGGAACGGTTGACGACTCAATAGTGAAGCCCTTGGTGGCGCGCTGGAGACCAGCCCGCGACCCGGAGATAGGCATTCTGGTGGATGTTGTCAACGGCTATCGCGGAGGCAACTACGGCTTCTTCTCCGCCCATGCCTCCAATACGTTCAGCATAGCCATTTTCTTCTCGCTGCTCATACGCAGCAGGATCCTGTCCACGGCCCTGGTGCTGTGGTCGTTCGTGAACTGCTGGACCCGCATCTACCTCGGCGTGCACTATCCAGGCGATATCATGGTGGGGCTTGTCTGGGGCAGCATAGTAGGAACCATGGTCTACCTGGTCTACAGGCGTATCCAGCCACAGCCCGCCCAGCCGGCAAGCTATGTCTCCACCCAATACACCTCGACAGGCTATCAGTCACAGCATGCCGATGTAGTCATCGTTGTGTTCCTCCTTACGCTTGTCTACGCCATCCTCGGGGCGTGCCTGTTCTAAGTTTTGTTTATAATGACCGACGCTAAGAAAATATCAATATCCGACTTCCACTATGAGCTGCCCGATGAGCGCATAGCCCGTTTCCCGGTATCTCCCCGCGACCACTCGCGCCTGTTGGTGTGCGACAATGGCACTATAACGGATTCCCATTTCTATTCCCTTGCCGACTTCCTTGAGCCAGGCTCGCTGATGGTGATGAACAACACCCGCGTAATCCGGGCACGCCTGTTCTTCCGTAAGAGGAACATGGCTGACGACGGCACCTGGACCGACGGCGCGCTGATAGAGATTTTCCTGCTTGAGCCAAACCAGCCTGCAGACTACGAGCAGTCGTTTGCCTCGCGAGGCCTGTGCACCTGGCAGTGTATGGTGGGAAACAGCAAGAAGTGGAAGGAAGGCGAACTCCTTCTCAGCCTGCCCGACCTTGGGCTAACCCTCAGTGCACGGCGCCTGCAGCAGCCTGCCCCCGACGGCAGCTATGCCGTTACCTTCAGCTGGGACAACCCTCAGGTTTCCTTTGCCGACATCATCCAGGCCTCCGGGCAGTTGCCCATACCGCCTTACCTTAAGCGCGAAACGCAGCAGAGCGACCTCACCACCTACCAGACCGTCTATTCCAAGGTGAAGGGCAGTGTGGCAGCTCCCACGGCCGGCCTCCATTTCACTCCTGAGGTCCTGGCGGCCTGCGATGCCCGTGGGGTGGAGCGCCAGGAGCTGACGCTCCATGTGGGCGCCGGAACCTTCAAGCCCGTGAAGAGCGCCGACATGGGCGGGCACGTGATGCACTCAGAGCATGTCTGCGTGAGCCGCCACCTGCTGGAGCGACTCCTGGCCCATGGCTGCAAGGCTACTGCCGTAGGCACTACCAGCGTGAGGACGCTTGAGAGCCTTTACTACATGGGCCTGCACGCCATAGCCAACCCTGACTGCACGGAGGAGCAGATGCATGTGAGCCAGTGGGAGCCCTATGATGACTGCCAAGAGCCGCGCCCCACCACAGAGCAGGCCCTGACGGCACTCGTAGACTGGCTTGACGCCCACGACCTTGACCGCATGCATGCCTCCACGCAAATCATCATCGAACCCGGCTACGAGTTTCACATCGTTGACCGGCTCATAACCAATTTCCACCAGCCGCAGTCCACGCTGCTGCTGTTGGTAAGCGCCTTCACCAAGGGCCAGTGGCGGCAGATATACCAGCATGCCCTGACCCACGGCTACCGTTTCCTGAGCTACGGAGACAGCTCGCTATTAAAGTTCTAAAGATTAAACTATATGACCAACGGACACCTGCTTTGGGTTGATGACGAGGTGGAACTCCTCAAGGCACACATATTGTTCCTTCAGAAGAAAGGATACGAAGTGACCACCGTGAGTAATGGTGCCGATGCCATTGAGCTGTGCCAGGAGCAGAGCTTCGACCTCGTGCTGCTTGACGAGCAGATGCCCGGCCTCTCAGGTCTTGAGACCCTTCAGCGCATAAAGCAGCTGTCGCCGGCCACGCCGGTCGTCATGGTTACCAAGAGCGAGGAGGAGAACATCATGGAGCAGGCCATTGGGCAGAAGATAGCCGACTACCTGATAAAGCCCGTCAACCCCAACCAGATCCTCCTGGTGCTCAAGAAGAACATACACCGCCGCCAGATTGAGACGGAGGTCACCCAGACACAGTATCAGCAGCAGTTCCAGCAGATAAGCCTCCAGATTGACGACTGCCGCACCAGCAAGGACTGGATAGAGCTCTACAAGCGCCTGGTGCACTGGGAGCTGCAGCTCAGTACCACCGACTCAGGCACTATGGCCGACATGCTGGCCATGCAGAAGGAAGAGGCCAACCAGGGCTTCGCAAAGTTCATCAAGAAGAACTACCTGGACTGGATAGACAGGCTGTCTCCAAAGTCTGCCGGCAAAGGGAATGCTGACGACCCCCTGCTTTCTCCGCACATCTTCCGCGACAAGGTGTTCCCCCTGCTTGACAAGGGCGAGAAGGTGTTCCTTGTGGTGCTCGACAATTTCCGCTACGACCAGTGGCGCATGCTGGCCCAGGAGGCCGGTTCCATTTTCGACATTGACGAGGACCTGTACTACAGCATCCTGCCCACAGCCACCCAGTATGCCCGCAATGCCATCTTCTCAGGCCTCATGCCCGACCAGATAGCCCGCATGTTTCCCGACCTCTGGGTCGACGAGGACGAGGAGGAAGGCAAGAACCTCAACGAGGAGCCGCTCATTCAGACCCACCTGCAGCGCTACCGCCGCCGCGACACGTTCTCCTATCACAAGGTCAACACGTCGGCAGAGGCAGAGCACATCATCACCCAGCTGGCCTCCCTTGAGCGCTTTCAGCTTAACGTCGTGGTGTTCAACTTCATTGATATGCTCTCGCATGCACGGACGGAGAGCCGGATGGTGCGCGAGCTGGCCAACAACGAGTCGGCCTACCGCTCCATCACCCTCTCCTGGCTGCAGCATTCCGTGATAAGCGAGTTTTTCAGGCGCCTGGCACAGACAGACTGCACCGTTATCGTCACTACCGACCACGGCTCCATTCGCTGCACAAGGCCGGTGAAGATAGTGGGCGACCGGAACACCAATACCAACCTGCGCTACAAGTTGGGGAAGAATCTGGCCTACAATGCCAAGGAACTCTTTGTGATAAAGAACCCGTCGCAGGCTCAGCTGCCCTCGCCGAACATCTCCACTTCCTACGTCTTTGCCACGGGCGATGCCTTCTTTGCCTATCCCAACAACTATAATTATTACGTAAGCTACTATAAGGACACCTTCCAGCATGGCGGCATATCTATGGAGGAGATGCTCATTCCCTTGGTCACCATGCGTGGCAAGCGCCGTTAACATCTGCTGTGGAATGAAAACAAAGATTCTCCTGCTGCTTCTCGTTTTTCACTTCTCGCTCCTCGCTTCCTTCGCCCAGACATCCTGGCGCGACTCCCTCGCCGTGCTCAACACACTCATTGCCCAGAACCCGCAGAGCACCGACCTCAGGCTTCGCAAGGCTGCCGTGAACATTGAGCTGCAGCAATGGGACTATGCCATAGACGAGTACGGGCGGGTGCTGCAGTTGGACGGCAACAATCTCTCGGCCCTCTATTTCCGAGCCTACTCCTATAACCATCAGCGCCGCTATGACGAGGCCCGTGCCGACTATGAGCGATTCCTTGCCATCATGCCCCGCCACTTTGAGGCCCGCTTCGGTCTGGCCATGACAAAGCGCGCCATGGGGCGTCGCCTTGACACTCTTGACGAGCTGAACCGCCTCGTGGAGTTGTTTCCTGACTCCGCCCTTTCCTACGCCGTCAGGGCCGACTATGAGCTGGAGCTGGAGCAGTATGACGCAGCCCTCTACGACTGGAATGAAGCCTTGCGGCTGGACCCCAGGAATGAGGAGTTCCGTGCCGCAAGGCTTCATGTTATTGATGTTATGGGAAGGTCAAGGCGCAGGCGCTGAAACAGAGAACAGCCCTTCTGCTTTTCAGCTCAGCAACTCTTCGGGAAGCTGGCGTAAGGCTCCCAGCAGCTCGGTGTTCTCCGTGCGGGTGCCGATGGTGATGCGCAGGCAGTCCTGGCACAGCTGTACCCTTGTGCGGTTGCGTACTATTATGCCCCGCTCCACAAGATAGTCGTAGATGGCTTGCGCATTGGTGACGCGGGCCAGGAAGAAGTTGGCATCGGTGGGGTACACCTTCTTGCAGACGGGCAGCAGGCGGAAAGCCGCTATCGTATTGCTGCGCTCCTGCAGCACCATCTGCATCCACCGCTCAATGTCGCTTGGGTCGCTAAGCACCTCCATAGCCTTCTGCTGCGTGAGCAGGTTTACGTTGTAGGGGTACTTCACCTTGTTCAGCACTTCTATTATATCCCTTGAGGCAAAAGCCATACCGAGCCTGATGGCAGCGCTTGCCCATGCCTTGCTCATGGTGTTCAGCACCACAAGGTTTGGATTCCTCTTCAGCTCATGGCGCATGGGCAGCTGGCGGCAGAAGTCGCTGTAGGCCTCGTCTACCACGACAAGGCCCTCAAACCTGTTTATCACCCTCATCACCTCCGTGCGGTCTATGCTGTTGCCCGTGGGGTTGTTGGGACTGCATATCCATATCAGCTTTGTGTTATCGTCGCATGCGCTGAGAAGGTCGTCGGCAGTGGTCTGGAACTGCTCGTCGAGCAGCACCGGGCGGTACTCCACGTCGTTCACGTCGGCACACACCTTGTACATGCCGTAGGTGGGTTCAATGGCCACCACGTTGTCCTTGCCGGGACGGCAGAAGCAGCGGTAGAGCAGGTCTATAGCCTCGTCGCTGCCGTTGCCCAGGAAGATGCACTCGGGCCTCACTCCCTTCACCTGGCTTACCAGCTCCTTCAGCTCGCGCTGCAAGGGGTCGGGGTAGCGGTTCAGAGGCGAGCCGTAGGGGTTCTCGTTGGCATCAAGGAACACGTGGGCTTCGTGGCCGGAGTATTCGTCGCGTGCAGAGCTGTAGGGGGCAAGGGCCAAGATGTTGGGCCTCACAAGCTGTTCAAGGTCTTTCATGTGTCTATTTCCTTTTATGTCGCTATTCGACTGCAAAATTACAAAAACTTTTCAACAAGCAGATACAAACCTGTGCTTTTTCTGAAAAAGGCAGTCCCTTTTTTTCAAAAGGCAGTGCTTTTTTCCAAAAAGGCAGTCCCTTTTTAAAAAAACGTGGTGCTTTTTTCCAGAAACATTCTCTTTTTTCGAAAAAACATGCTAAATTTGCACTTTAGTTTAAACCAATACTATTATGCTGACACTGAAAACAATGCTTCTCTTTGGCCTTGGCGGGCAGGAGTTGCTGCTTATAGCACTCGTAGTGCTGCTGCTCTTCGGCGGTGCAAAGATTCCCGAGCTGATGCGTGGCATGGGCAAGGGAGTGAGAAGTTTCAAGGAGGGAATGAAGGAGGCCGACGACGCTGTCAAGGAGACTTCCGACGGCGAGGATAAGAAATGAGCAGGGAGCAGGGAGTACAGACCACGGCGGCGACAGGGAAGGTGCTCAGCTTCTGGGAGCATCTTGACGAGTTGCGCTGGACCATTCTGCGCTCCTTGGGCGTGGTGGTGCTCTTTGCCGTCGTTGCCTTCTGCATGAAGGACTGGCTCTTCGCCGTGGTGCTGGCTCCACATGACAGCAGTTTCATCACCTTCAGAATGATGGGCGCAGAGCCCTTCAGCCTGCACTTGGTGAACACAGCCCTCACCGAGCAGTTCATGACCCACATGCGCACCGCCTGCTATGCCGGCCTGCTGTGCGCCTTGCCCTACGTGCTCTACGAGCTGTTCCGCTTCGTGTCGCCCGCCCTCTACCGCAACGAGCGCCGCGCCGCCCAGTGGATGGTGCTCTCAGCCTACGTGATGTTTGTGGTGGGCACGCTGGTGTGCTACTTCATAATTTTTCCGCTAACAGTGAGATTCCTTGGAACTTATCAGGTCAGCACCGATGTAGAGAACATGCTTACGCTACAGTCGTATATGGATACCTTCTTCACCCTGTGCCTGCTCATAGGTCTGGTGTTCGAGCTTCCCGTGGTGAGCTTCATCCTGGGTCGCCTTCACGTTCTTAGCGGCTCCCTCATGAGGCATTTCCGCAGGCATGCCGTGGTTGCCATTCTCATCGTGGCTGCCATCATAACCCCCACAACCGATGTCTTCACGCTGCTCGTGGTAAGCCTGCCTATATGGCTGCTCTACGAGGTGAGCATCTGGCTTGTTCCCCGTACAACTGATATAAATAACTGATATGCTTCGAAAAATCCGCATCATCCTGGCCACATTCTTCTTTCTTGGCCTGACGCTGCTCTTCCTGGACTTCACCGGTCTGGCCCACCGCTGGCTTGGCTGGATGGCCAAGGCCCAGGCATTGGAGTCAATACTTGCCCTCAACGCCGTGGTAATCATAGTCCTGGCGCTGGCAACCCTGCTCTTTGGCCGCATCTATTGCTCCGTGATTTGTCCCTTGGGCATCATGCAGGACATCTTTGCCTTCTTCGGGCGGAAAGCCAGGAAGAACCGCTACACCTACTCGGCAGAGAAGAAATGGCTGCGCTACACCATGCTGGCCCTCATGGTTGTTGCCTTTGTGGCCGGCATAGGCAGCATAGTGCAGCTGCTGGCCCCCTACAGCGCCTTTGGCCGCATCATGACCATGCTGCTGCAACCCCTGTTGAAGATGGGCAACAACGTGCTGGCCTATTTCGCCGAGCAGGCCGACAGCTACTCGTTCTATACGGTAGACGTGTGGCTGAAGTCCATGCCCGTGCTAATCATTGCCGCTGCCACTGTGCTGGTGCTTTTCGTCTTGGCCTGGCGCGGCGGCCGCACTTATTGCAACACCATCTGCCCCGTAGGCACCCTGCTGTCCTTCCTGGCCCGCTTCTCGTTCCTGAAAGTACGCTTCGATGTGGATAAATGTAAGAGCTGCTCGCTCTGCACAAAGAACTGCAAGGCCTCCTGCATTGACTACAAGAGCCACACCGTTGACTACTCCCGCTGCGTGGTGTGCGGCAACTGCATCAGCAAGTGCAAGTTCGGGGCGCTGAAGTACGGCCTCTCACCCAAGGCCCAGCCTGCAAAGGAGGGAAGCAGCCACTCTCAAGGGCGCCGCTCCTTCCTGCTTGCCTCAGCAATGGCCACCACCGCTGCCTTGGCACAGGACAAGCTGGTGGACGGCGGCCTGGCTGCCATAAAGGCCAAACAGTCCCCCAAACGCATCACTCCGCTCACGCCTCCGGGGTCGCTGTCTGCCGCAAACATGGCCCGTCGCTGCACGGGCTGCCAGCTCTGCGTGTCGGAATGTCCGAACGACGTGCTGAGGCCATCGGGAAACTTGATGAACCTAATGCAGCCCGTCATGCAGTACGACCGCGGCTGGTGCCGTCCGGAGTGTACCCGCTGTTCAAGGGTTTGTCCCGCCGGAGCCATAAAGACCATTGACAGGGAAGAGAAGAGCAGCATCCAGATTGGCCACGCCATTGTAGTGGCCTCAGAGTGCATCTCGGCAAAGGGCGAGGACGAGTGCGGCAACTGCCAGCGCCATTGTCCCACGGGAGCTATAATGATGGTGCCGACAGACGCAAACGACGACCTCTCTCCGCTCGTTCCTGCCGTCAACGAGACTGTCTGCATAGGCTGTGGAGCCTGCGAGTACGTATGTCCGGTGCGCCCATTGTCGGCCATTCATGTTGAAGGCCACGTGGTGCACAAGGGAATCTGAGAGTTGAGAGTTGAGAGTTGAGAGTTGAGAATTTAGATTTGAACTGATTCAGACATATTATAATATGGAGAAGAACAACATATCACGCCGCTCCTTCCTGAAGTACCTCGGAGCGGGAGCCGCCGCCACAGTAGCCGCCTGCGCCGGCAGGAAAGCCAGCGATGCTGCCACTGAAGAGTATGCCAACCAGGTGGAGCCGCCAATAGGGAAGATGACCTACCGCACATGTCCTGCCACCGGCGACCGAGTGTCGCTCCTGGGCTACGGCATGATGCGCCTGCCTAAGAAGGACGGCTCAGACGAGTTCGACCAGGACATGATAAACCAGCAGGTGGACTACGCACTGGAGCATGGCCTGAACTACTTTGACACATCGCCAGTCTATTGCAGGGGCATGTCGGAACGCTGCACCGGCATAGCCCTGAAGGCTCAGAACCGCGTGCCGCGCGACAAGTATTTCGTGGCTACGAAGCTCTCAAACTTCGATCCGAGGTTTCAGTCCACTCAGGGGGCGAAAAAGATGTACCAAGACTCCATGACAGAACTCCAAGTGGACTACATAGACTACTACCTGCTGCACTCCATAGGCGGCAGCTCCGAGGAGTTCGCCCGCCGCTATGTGGACAACGGCATCATGGACTTTCTCATGGCTGAGCGCGAGGCCGGCCGTATACGCAACCTCGGCTTCTCATTCCACGGACGCAAGGAGGTGTTCGACGAGGTGCTGGCAATGCATGACAGGTTCCACTGGGACTTTGTGCAAATTGAGCTTAACTGGCTTGACTGGAACTATGCCGACGAAATCAATGAGCGCAACGTGGATGCAAGCTACCTGTACGAAGAACTTGTGAAAAAAGGCATCCCCGCCGTCATCATGGAGCCACTGCTCGGAGGCCGTCTGGCCAACGTGCCGCAGTATGTGGCCACACAGCTGAAACAGCTCAACCCGCAGAAGAGCATTGCATCGTGGGCCTTCCGCTATGCTGGCACACCGGAGGGCGTGCTTACCGTGCTCAGCGGTATGACCTACATGGAGCACCTCAAGGACAACCTGCTTAACTATTCCCCCCTGGTGCCGCTCACGGAAGAGGAACAACATCTCCTTGACACCACCATTGCCCACCAGATGATGGAGTAGGAAACCATTCCCTGCAACGTCTGCCAGTACTGCATGCCATGCCCCTACGGAATAGACATTCCCACCATCTTCACCCACTACAACAAGATAAAGATTGACGGACGCATGCCGCAGGACGCAGGCGACCCGCAGTACCGCGAGAACCGACGACGATACCTCATAAGCCTCGACCGACAGGTGGAGCGCGACCGACAGCCAGACCATTGCATAAAGTGCGGACGATGCATACACGAGAAACACTGCCCGCAGAACATCCGCATTCCGGAGGAGATGGAGAGAATAAGCACATTCATTGAGCAGCTGAGGCGGGCATAGCGGAAACTTTTACAGCACTTGTCACAAAGAATGAAAAATACATAATTTTTGTGAGGACAGAGTTTTTTTTACACACAAATCATTGGCAGATTCAACTTTTTTCCTTATTTTTGCAGATGTACAACTAAAACAGGAGGAAAACAATGGCAAACAAAAGAACACTTAAGCGTGCCATAAACGGCATTTGCGAAGATATGTTTGTGGAGTGCGTGGCTGCATCACTTTACGGTGCTGAGAAACAGGCTGAGAACGCTGAAGCCCTGCTCTCCACCATCTTGACCATACAGAGAAACTACATCAACCGCGTGTCACATCCGGAGCCGGGAATGAAGGCCAAGGACTACTACAAGGACCTGTGCGAGAAATTCGCCAAGCAGGTTAACGAGGTGATTGACCAAATCAACAATATGTAAATGTGGAGGAAATTCTGCCACTGGCTGCTGCACAAGCGGATGAAATGGAGCGTAGAAGTAACGGAGACGCTGCCTGAGAAATTCATCATCTGCGTGGCGCCACACACCAGCAACTGGGACTTCCTCATAGGAGAACTCTATAACGTGTCCCACAGCCTGAAGAGCAAATTCCTTATGAAGAAGGAATGGTTCTTCTGGCCTATGGGCGCTCTGTTCAGGGCTATGGGCGGCGTGCCGGTCTACAGGCAGAAGCACACCAGCCTCACCGACGCTATGGCAGAGACAGCCCGGCAGACTCCCTTCTTCAGGCTTTGCGTAACGCCGGAGGGCACCCGCCACAGGGTAGGGGAGTGGAAGAAGGGCTTCTACTTCATTGCCCAGAAGGCCGGCATCCCCATCCTGCTGTTCGGGCTTGACTACGCCACCAAGCGCATAGTGTGCACAAAGACCATCATTCCCTCAGGCAACTTTGAGAATGACATGCGCAACATAAAACTATACTTTAAGGACTTTACCGGCAAGAAGCCGGAGAACTTCACTGTAGGAGATGTTTAGACTACATTCTTTCAATAACGCTGCAATAGCATCTATAGCCCCAAAAGCCATTCTGGCTACTATAGTTTCTATAGCGGCAATACTGTTCCCGCTTGAATCCTACGCCCAGACATCCTGGGGCCGCACCGAGCACTGGGGAGAGCCTTGGGTGAAGAACGTGTCGCAGCCCTTCACCGTGGAGCGCGGCCTGCAGGGCCACCACCTGTCCGTATGGGCCAGCCACGGCGCTTACTACGACCAGGGCAAAGGGCGCTGGAAATGGCAGCGGCCCTCGCTCTTCTGCACCACCGAGGACCTCTTCACCCAGACCATCGTTGTGCCCTACCTCATACCTATGCTTGAGAATGCCGGCGCTGTGGTGTTCACTCCGCGTGAGAGAGACTGGCAGCGCAACGAGGTGATAGTGGACAACGACCCCACGAACTCGCTCATGGCCTTCCACTATGAGGAGAGCTATTACCGCAATGCCTGGCAGCAGGCTCCCCGGCCGGGCTTCTCCATGCACCAGGGGGCATACCGCGACGGCGAGAACCCCTTCCAGGCCGGTACGGCACGTATGGCCGAGACCACTCGCAGCCGCAACAAGGCCAGCGAGGTCACCTACCAGCCAAACCTGCCCGAGGCGGGGCGCTATGCCGTGTATGTGAGCTACCAGACCGTGCCGGGCAGCATTGACGATGCCCACTATACCGTTTGGCATCAGGGGCAGGCCACCGAATTCCGCGTCAACCAGCAGATGGGCGGCTCCACATGGGTCTACCTTGGCACGTTCGACTTCGACGCTGGCAACACGCCGGCCAACAGGGTGGTGGTGTCAAATCTCAGCGACTCTCACGGCTTTGTCACTACCGATGCCGTGCGCTTTGGCGGCGGTATGGGCAACATCTCCCGTGGAGGGCGCGTCAGCGGCTATCCCCGCTGTCTTGAGGGCGCTCGCTACTATGCCCAGTGGGCAGGAATGCCATACGAGGTGTACAGCTGCCGGCAGGGAGCCAACGACTATGCCGACGACATCAACGTTCGCTCCTACATGACAAACCTGCTCTGCGGCGGCTCTGTCTATGCCCCCGACTCCGCAGGCCTGCATGTTCCTATTGAGATGTCTTTGGCTGTTCACAGCGATGCCGGCCATACCCCGACAGGCGAGGGCGTCTACGGCACGCTCACCATCTGCACCACCGGCTTCGGCGACCCACAGTTAGCCACAGGCCTGAGCCGCGAGGCGTCGAAGGAGCTGGCCACCAGTCTGCTCCACGATATCACCGCCGACCTCCAGAACCGCTTCGGACAGTGGACCATGCGCCGCCTCTACGACCGCAACTACTCCGAGACGCGCCTGCCCATCGTGCCAAGCTCTATCATCGAGACCATGTCGCACCAGAACTTCGGCGACATGCGCTTTGGCCACGACCCTAACTTCCGCTTCTGGCTGGCCCGCTCCATCTATAAGACCCTGCTGCGCTACATCGCCACCCACCATGGTGACAGGTACGTGGTGTCGCCCCTGGCCCCCGACCATTTCCTCTGTGAGTTTACCCGCAAGGCCGGCGAGGTGCGCCTCAGCTGGCAGGGCATCATCGACGGGCAGGAACCTTCGTCGGAACCCTCCGGCTACATATTATATATAGCCCAGGACGGCGGCGGCTTTGACAACGGCACGCCCCTCAGGGGCACGTCGTGCACGGTGAAGCTGAAGCCTGGTGTGCTCTACAGCTTCTGCGTTAGGGCAGTAAACGAAGGCGGGCAGAGCTTCCCCACGGAGGTGCTCTCGGCCTACTACACGCCGCGAGCCCGCCATACAGCCATGATTGTAAACGGCTTCCACCGTCTGTCATCACCTGCCATCAGTTCCTACGGTCAGGGCTTCGACATCGACGAGGACCCCGGCGTGAGCTATGGCCGCACGGCAGGCTTCGTTGGGCGCCAGCTGGTGTTCGACCCCTCCCGCATTGGTCTTGAGGACTCCACGGCCCTCGGCTTCTCGGGCAGTGAGCTGGCAGGCCATTTCATTGCCGGCAACGACTTCAACTATGTTCGCACCCATGCCAGCGCCATCGCCGCCACGGGGAGGTTCAACATTGTAAGTGCTTCGTCGCAGGCTCTTGAGAGCGGCCACACCTCGTTAGCGCCCTACAGCGTAGTAGACCTCATACTCGGCCTTGAGCGCAACGACGGCCACAGCCTCGTGCCCTACAAGACCTTCACCCCCTCCCTTCAGCAGCAGCTTAGGCAGTATGTGGGAGGCCACGGCAGCCTGCTCGCCAGCGGCGCCTACATCGGCACCGACATGCAGACACAGGCCGAGCGCCAGTTCCTCAGCGACGTGCTTAAGGTGAGCTCGCCGTGCGACTACCGTGAGTCAAGCGGCAGCGTGAGCGGACTTGGCACCACCTTCTCCTTCTTCCGCCAGCTCAACGAGCAGCACTATGCAGCCACCCGCACCGATGTGCTCATGCCCACCGTGCAGGGCTTGGCCTTCCCCGCCATGGCCTATGCCAACGGCACCAGCGCCGCTGTGGCTTACGGCGGACAGGACTATCACGCTTTCACCATGGGATTCCCCTTCGAGTGCATAACCGACGAGGCCATGCAGAAAGCCCTGATGCAGGCAATTCTTAATTATCTTATACCAAACTAAAAACTTATCATCATGTCAAAGATTCAAGCTAATTCCTCAGGAACAAGAAGCATCGAAGTAACCGAGCAGCACCTGCAGACACTGGATCAATACCAGCTGTTCCGCGACCTCATGGACAGCCACGGATATGTGGACGAGGAGGTGCTCGACAAGCTGAAGCTCAACATCCGCGCCCTCTTGGAGTCGCAGGATGCCGGCCGCGACAAGGACCTGCTCGACCTGTGCCTCGACGTGGTATACAACCCCAACATGAAAGCCTACGGCCTGCAGCAGCTCTACCTGCACTATGTGGAATGGAAGAACCGCGGCAACGCAAACCTCGGCATGACAACAAGGGCCTTCCAGGGAACACCGTTCAATTGATGAGTCTGTTCCTTCCTACAACGAAGAAGGAGTTGGAGCAGCGCGGCTGGGACAGCGTTGACGTGATACTCTTTTCCGGCGATGCCTACGTGGACCATCCCTCGTTTGGGGTTGCTGTCATAGGGCGCACCCTTGAGGCCGCCGGGTACAGGGTTGCCATTGTGCCGCAGCCCGACTGGCACGGCGACTACCGCGACTTCAAGAAGCTGGGGCGGCCGCGCCTGTTCTTCGGCATCTCGCCCGGCTGCATGGACTCTATGGTGAACAAGTACACGGCAGCACGTCGCCTGCGCTCGTCGGATGCCTACTCGCCCGACGGCCGCCACGACATGCGCCCGGAGTACCCCACCATTGTCTACACCCGCATACTGAAGCAGCTCTTTCCCGACGTGCCCGTGGTGCTCGGAGGCATTGAGGCCTCCCTGCGCCGCCTCACCCACTACGACTACTGGCAGGACCGCCTGCGCCCCAGCATACTTATTGACAGCGGGGCCGACATCATCAGCTACGGCATGGGCGAGAAGACCATCGTGGAGCTGGCCCGCCGACTGTCGGACGGTTATGCCATCCGCGACATCACCGACCTGCCGCAGACGGTCTTTGCAAGGCCCTTCAACCAGATTCCCGGCGGTATCGGCCCCAACGACATTGTCCTCCACAGCCACGAAGAGTGCCTCAGGGATAAGCGCTGCCAGGCTGAGAACTTCCGCCACATCGAGGAGCAGTCGAACATGATGCATGCACGGCGGCTCATTCAAGAAGCCCCCTTGGGGGCTGTAGGGGGGGCTTCTGTTTTCGTCGTCGTCAACCCTCCTTACCCTCCCATGACTACCGAGGAGCTTGATGCCTCGTTCGACCTGCCCTACACCCGCCTGCCTCACCCCAAGTACAGGGGAAAGACCATCCCTGCCTACGAGATGATAAAGCACAGCGTCTGCATCCACCGCGGCTGCTTTGGCGGCTGTGCCTTCTGCACCATCTCTGCCCATCAGGGCAAGTTCGTGGTGTGCCGCTCCAAGGAGAGTATTCTGCGCGAGGTGCAGCAGGTAATCCAGATGGACGACTTCAAGGGCTACCTCAGCGACCTGGGAGGCCCCTCTGCCAATATGTACGGCATGCACGGACGCAACCTCAAGGCCTGCGAGAAGTGCATGCGTCCCAGCTGCATACACCCCCAGGTGTGTCCCAATCTGAACACCTCCCACCAGAAACTCCTTGACATCTACCATGCCGTCGATGCCCTGCCGGGCATGAAGAAGAGTTTCATTGGCAGCGGCGTGCGCTACGACCTGTTATTATATAAAGGTAAAGACGAGCAGGCCAACCGCTCTGCCGAGCAGTACACCCGCGAACTCATCACCCGCCATGTAAGCGGACGCCTGAAGGTGGCCCCCGAGCATACCAGCGACCGCGTGCTATGGCTCATGCGCAAGCCTTCCTTCCAGCTCTTCTCGCAGTTCAAGCGCCTCTTCGACCGCATCTGCCGCGAGGAGGGCCTGCGCCAGCAGCTCATACCATATTTTATTAGCTCTCACCCCGGCTGCCATGAGGAGGACATGAAGCAGCTGGCCGACCTCACGCGCCGCATGGGCTACCAGCTGGAGCAGGTGCAGGACTTCACGCCAACGCCCATGACGGTGGCCACGGAGATGTTCTACACCGGCTACGACCCCTACACCATGGAGCCTGTCTATACAGCCCGCACCGCCGAGGAGAAAAAAGCCCAGCACCGCCATTTCTTCTGGTACAAGGAGGAAGGGCGTGACAACAGAAAACACTATCAGCACCATGACAATAACAGAGCAGGCGCTCGTCCCGAAGAACCCCGCCGTGAGAAGCGAGGACGGCATCGTCGTAACCCCTGACTTCGTGGCTGTCATCGACGGCTCCACCTCAAAGAGCCGCCTACGCTGCCACCGCGACTACTCCCTGCGCCGCCGCAGCAATGGCGAGCTGGCCATGAGCATTGTCAGCACCGTCATCAGGAAGATGCCGAAGGACAGCTCCTGCCACCAGTTCTGCCTCGCTGCCACGAAGGCTATACACAGCCGCTACAAGAAGTCGCTGCTGGCCCACTTGGCTGAGCATCCTGAGGACCGCCTCACGGCTTCTGCCGTTGTCTACAGCCGTCTGATGCGCGAGCTGTGGCTTGTGGGCGACTGCCAGTGCCTTCTTGGCGACCAGCTTATAGACAACCCCAAGCCTGCCGAGCAGGAGCTGGCCTCTGAGCGTGCCGCCATCATCACCGCCAGCCCCGTCTACAAGCAGTGGGCCTCTGCCGGCGGCGGCCCGTTTACTCCGGCCTTGCAGCAGCTCTGCGACGAAGCCCGCCGCGCCATCATTCCCCACATGCTGGAGACCATGCGCCAGCAGAACATCGCCTACAGCGTGCTCGATGGTTTCCCCGTAGCAGAGCGCCACGTCCGTATCATCGCCCTTGACTTCCGCCCCTGGCAGATAGTCCTGGCCTCCGACGGCTACCCCTTTCTCTGCACCACCCTGGCTGAGAGCGAGGCCCGCCTGCAGCAGCAGCGCCTTAGCGACCCCCTGAACATCGGCCCCCACTTCCTTGCCACCAAGGCCTTCATCAAGGGATACAACTCCTTCGATGACCGTGCCTACATCCGGTTCAGCGTCTAAGCATAAACATTAGCCATCAAATTTGTTAATCATCTATAAATTATTTGAATGTTCTTCACATATCCTACATAATTGTATTATTTTTGCAAAAAGACTACAGCGACCTTAAGGCGGTCTACATCGTTTCCCTGCTGAACTTCCGCATGGACAGCATATCAACAGACTTCCGCTGCGACGTGGGACTGATGGATATCCGCAGGAAGGTGCCTTTCAGCGACAAGATGCGGCTGGTGTACCTTCAGATGCCGAGATTCACCAAGACGGTGGACGAGTGTGAGACATTGTTTGACAAAATAATTTATGTGCTTAAGAATATGGACGTT
>JAFTAR010000099.1 GCA_017455495.1 Prevotella sp. | reverse complement strand
TGTTTTTGCCGTAAAAACACTTTGTTTTTGCCGCAAAAACATTTTGTTTGCAAGTCAAAAACAAACTACAAACAGCCTGACTTACAGCACGTTAAGGCATTAAATGGCCATCAAAACGGCAGAAAATAGGCAAAAGGTGTAGGTTTAATCTGTAATATTTCGTATACATACACCACCTATTATGCTTAATATCAATATGATACAAAGCTGGTGCAGGTTTAATCAGATTTTCCGAATAAAATGAAAATAATAAAATTTCCGATGTGAACGACGGATGTGATGAACTACAATTAAGGACTGCAGACCGTTATTGGTATCATCCGCAGATTCATTTGTACATCTTGCTTGCGACACTTCACCAGCCACTGCTGGAAGTCCTCGTAGCTGAGTTGCCGCAGGCCGCTGTCGGTTTCG
The DNA here is from genome assembly GCA_017455495.1 of Prevotella sp. Taxonomy (GTDB): domain Bacteria; phylum Bacteroidota; class Bacteroidia; order Bacteroidales; family Bacteroidaceae; genus Prevotella. Next base: position 4,043 of record JAFTAR010000099.1, on the reverse strand, counting down.
TTGTCCGTAGCCTTGGCAAACTGGTTGGGCGAGAAGATGATGTACACTTGGTTATACTCTGGCGAGCGCTCACAGGACATTGCATACTCGTCTACCATCTGACGCTCCATAGACGGTGCGTCCTCTGTGCTGAAGAACACATAGCGGCGGTTGGCCTCTACGGTATAGATGCCACCCGACTGCCGCTGATAGGGCAGCATGCAGGTCACCTGACGGTCGGCATCTACCAGATAGACGGCCAGACAGCCCGCCACAGGCGACTGGAACAGCAGATACAGGTCGTCGCCGCTTCGGAACCGGTCGCTCTCAAACCGCTCCTCCGTCCCGTTGCGTAGCACCAGGGCCTTGAAGTCCGCCTGTGCCGTCTTGATTTCTCGCACTTTGCCCTTCACACGACATGTCACCACCAACATGTCCTGCTCATAGCGGATGTCATACCGTGGCTCGTTGATGGTCTCTATCCACTCGCCCTTCACCTCAGAGCCGCCTATTGAGAGGAAATCCACTTGTGAGCGGTCATAGCTGTTCTCAACATGCGTGGTGTTCGTCTGCTGCACAATGGTGCCGAACTCGTCGGCTATAGCCTGTATCTTTGCCCGCTCCAGTGCCGTGTGCCGCGCTGCCTCCAAGGTTACGTTCTCTGGCGCATGGTACGTGTATTCCGCCTCTACCGTCTTCACCCGTTGTTGGGCAAAGACGGCAGAGCCGAATAACAACATCAGAGAAAACACTACCGTTCTCATGTCTACCATCCCAGAACCTCGTCCAGCTTCTTCTTCAATTCCTCACCCTGCTTCTCCAGATCCTCACGGATGGCGTTCTTGGCTGCGGCCTTGGCCATCTTGGCATTGTAGGCAACGTAGACACGCACCTCCTTGTTCTTGTTCTGCAGTGTGCGGTACACCTCCACTACGGGGATGATGCGCCCGATGCGCTGCGAAATCAGCGACTTTGACTCCGCAACCATCTTGGCCACCGACTCAGCCTCCTCAGCAGCCAACTGGTTGTTGGCCACGCTCTGCTCTATCAGGGTCGTCACTTCCGTCTGTATCTGCCCGGCCAGACTCAGCTTGGCCAGCTCTTGGGCTTGCATCTTGGCGGCATCGTAGTTCTTACCGACGCTCATGGCCTCGCCCATCAGGTACTTCGGGAACATGTCCTCGTCAAACTCCTGCTGCATCATATACGACCTGTCCAGCTGTTTCTCCAGGGGCAAGGCACCCGGCGCAGCCTGCCAGCCCTCTCCCTCCAGTCGCTTGGCCTCCTTGCGGGCGGCCTTTGTCGCCTTCTCATTCAGTTCTGCTTTCGACAACGCCCGCAGTTCCATGCGCTCCTTCAACTGTTCCTTCGTCACCTGTGCCGTGGCACTGCCGCTGATGCCCATCAGCACTGCGGCCAATAAAATCTTCATTGCTTTCATACGTTTTTAATGTTTTAAGTTTTATAATAAAGGATAATAATAAAGTATCTTGGTTCACCTCAGCACGATGACCTTTGCCTGACTGTTGTCCATGCCTGGCATGGTCATACCCGCCGAGGCATTGATGTACGTCGGGTCGCACACCGTATAGCGGTCGCCGTCCACCAGCAGATAGTCGCCCTTGACCGTCTCCGTAAAGCGAATGGCCGTGGCCAGATGGCCCGGATAGTACACCAGCACCACCTTCAGTCCCAGCAAGTCGCGCACCAACCGTGACAGCAGTATCGAGCGGTCCTCGCAGTCGCAGTACGGATAGTACAGTGTCTCGTCGGCAAAGAAAGCACGGTCGCCGCCCCACACCTTGTCATCGTATTCGTACACAAAGGCCGTCTGCACCCAGTTCAGCAGCCGCTCCACGGCCTCCCGCTCGCCCAGCCCGGCTATGGCTTTGCGCAGTGCCGGGTACAGGCTGTTCCGTATCGTCTGCTCCATGGGCGTATCGGCATACATGGCCCAGCGGGTCATGAAGTCATCACCGACGCACGATGTCGGGTAGCTGTCGGCAAAATCCACCATGTTCCGGTTCACGCTCACCGTAGCCGTCACGGCGGGATAGCGCTTCGCCGTCAGTGTCCGCAGCTTCGTCTTGCTCACTGCCAGCTGTTGCTCCTCTGTTATCCAGAGCGATAGTGGTCGCTCCTGCGGATAGCCCACGGCACACAGCTGCATGCGCTCCGCCTCGTCGCCATACACATAGTAGCGTGTGCCGTCCTGCAGGAAATACGACTTGTCGAAGATGGTATGCTCCGAGGCATACAGCAGCCGTAGCCGCCCGTTGGCCATACCCAGCCGCATCTGGTAGCCAGACTGGCAGTAGGCGTAGGCCGTCAGCAGTGTCGCCTCATTACCCTTACCCAGACATGCTTCCGCCATTTGGCAGAGCATCTGCAGGTATGCCCAGTCGCCCAAATGCCGCTCCATACGCAGCGTCAGACAGTCGCGCAGCAGGTTGTTATACGCCTCGCCCGACAGCCGCAGCCACGCCTCGCCCACCGCCTGCTCCGTCAGCTGGGGCAGCCGGAACCGCTCTGCGTCGCCGAAGCGTACCCGCATCTCCGTACCGTACACCGTGAACGTCTGCCACTGCTCCGCCACGGGCTGTGGCTGCTCCCTTATCGGAGCCACAGGAGCGGGCTGCGGTTGCGGTGTCGGCGGCACGATGGTCTGCTCTATCGGCAGCTGTTTGTCCTCTATCGGCTGTTGCCGTTTCCTTTTTTCCTCCTTGATGACCACTGGCGGCACCTCCTTCTCTTTCGGCTTTGGTATGGCGGGCAGCACCCGATACTCTTCCCATGCCCGCTTCACAAACTCGGCATACTGCCGGTTCGCCTCGTCACGGAAGTTCTCATACTGCGTCTCCGCCTGTTGCTGAAATGCGTCATACGCCTGCCGGAAGTTATCCGTCTGCGCCTCAGCGGCCATCATCAGACAGCATATCGTCCCTGTCAATAAACTTCGTCTCATACTCTTTTCCTTATTTCAGTTTCATTGTTCTCCACTTGTCGCTGATGCCTGCCGACGGTACGACAGTGGGTGTCTGACTCTTGCGGTTCACCACCACGGCCTGCTGGCGCACGTTCGTCTGAATATACTCACCCAGCTCGCCCAGTGTGCAGTCGCCTTTCGACTCCTGCAACTTCTTCAGTAGGAAGTAAGTAAACATACCGTGTCCTTTCTCCTTGTACGGGTAGGCCGTCTCGTCGCCCTGTGCCGCTGAGAACACCACCATGTTACCCTGCGGTGCATCGGCCTTGGCTCTCAGCTTCACGCCACGAGCCGACGCCAGCATGCCGTCACCACGCAGGCTGCCGCTGAAGCAGGCATCCATGAACACCACGACATTCTTAGCACCAAGCGAACCGAGTTGCTTGTAAAGACGGCTTACAGGGTAGCAGACTTCTGTCTGCTGACCGTCCGCATCCACAGGTAGCAGGAATGCGTCCTTAGTCGATTCGTTCGGCACACCATGACCAGCGTAGTAGAAGATTACATTGATGCCTCCATTATATGCCTCAGCTATTTTTTTGACATCGGCAATTGCTGACAGCATGGTGCCATACGTGGCATTCTCATAGACACGGACATTTTGCGCAGATATGCCCAAGGTCTTCTTGCAATACTTCGCAAATATCCGCGCATCATTATTGGCGTAAGGAACAGGTGCTACCTGTGTGTAGCTCTCATTGCCAATGATAACAGCAAACGTTTGCTTGTTGTTGGTGGCATTGGTAGGGATGTTTTGGTCGATAGTATTATCAATAGCAACCGTAGGATTGAGGGTTGCTGCCTTTGGAGTATTATTAGATGCCATTATAATCTCTGGCAATTCAATATCAATACCCGATGCCACCTCTACTGCTGTTTTCTCGGCAACATATCTTTTTCCATTCAGCGTTATGGATAAGTTGTCAATTTTTAATCCTTCCCCTGTAGGAACATAAGATGCGTTAAAAACAGCTCGTTGGAAATTATTCTTAAACGATGGTGCTTGTGCCAAAGGCACTTTCACGTACTTCTGCCCATAGTTGCTGTTGAGGGCATACATCTGATAGTCTGCGTCGTA
>JAFTAR010000098.1 GCA_017455495.1 Prevotella sp. | reverse complement strand
CCGAGACCATTGCCGAGCAGATAGAGGCTGCCGAGATAGAGAGCGTTGAGATTCGCTCTGTGCTCACTTGCGAGTCGAAGAAGGGTGTCTGCCGCAAGTGCTACGGCCGCAACCTGGCCACGCGCCGCATGGTGCAGAAGGGCGAGGCCGTTGGCGTCATCGCTGCCCAGGCCATTGGTGAGCCTGGTACCCAGCTGACTCTGCGTACGTTCCACGCCGGTGGTGTGGCTGCCAACGCAGCTGCCAACGCCACCATCGTCAACAAGTACGAGAAGGCACGCCTGGAGTTTGAAGAGGTGCGCACAGTGCCCTTCGACGAAGACGGCCGCGAGTGCGAGATGGTGGTGAGCCGCTTGGGCGAACTCCGCTTCGTTGACCCCAACACCAAGATTGTGCTCTCTACTGTCAACGTGCCTTACGGTGCTTCACTCTACTACAAGACTGCCGACGTGGTGCAGAAGGGTGAGAAGATTGCCCAGTGGGATCCCTTCAACGCCGTCATCGTGACAGAGTACGCAGGCCGCCTGAAGTTCAACGATGTCATTGAAGGCGTCACCTACCGTGCCGAGACCGACGAAACAACAGGTCTTACTGAGAAGATTGTCACCGAGTCGAAGGATAAGACCAAGGTTCCCACCTGCGACGTTATTGATGCCAATGGCGAGAAGATCGGAACCTACAACTTCCCTGTGGGTGGACACGTTGTCGTGGAGGACGGCCAGACCGTGAAGACTGGTGAGACACTTGTGAAGATTCCGCGTGCCGCTGCCAAGGGTGGTGACATCACCGCCGGTCTGCCTCGTGTCACCGAGCTCTTCGAGGCCCGCAACCCGTCGAACCCCGCTGTCGTCTCCGAGATTGACGGTGAGGTGACAATGGGCAAGGTGAAACGCGGCAACCGCGAAATCATCGTAACCTCCAAGGCCGGCGACCAGCGCAAGTATCTCGTATCGCTGTCCAAGCAGATTCTGGTGCAGGAGCACGATGCCGTGCGTGCCGGAACTCCGCTCAGCGACGGTGCCATCACTCCCAGCGACATCCTTGCCATCAAGGGTCCCACCGCCGTACAGGAGTACATCGTCAACGAGGTGCAGGACGTTTACCGCCTGCAGGGCATCAAGATCAACGACAAGCACTTCGAGATTATTGTCCGCCAGATGATGCGCAAGGTGCAGATCAACGACCCGGGCGACACCTCGTTCCTGGAGCAGGAGATTGTTGACAAGCTCGACTTTGCCGACGAGAACGACCGCATCTGGGGCAAGAAGGTTGTTACCGATGCCGGTGACAGCACCGAGCTGAAGGCCGGCCAGATAGTGACTGCCCGCCGCCTGCGCGACGAGAACACCTCGCTGAAGCGCCGCGACCTCAAGACTGTCCAGGTGCGCGATGCCGTGCCCGCCACGTCAACACAGATTCTGCAGGGTATCACCCGTGCAGCCCTGCAGACAAAGAGCTTCATGTCGGCAGCATCCTTCCAGGAAACCACGAAGGTGCTCAACGAGGCAGCCATCCGCGGAAAGGTGGACTACCTTGAGGGCATGAAGGAGAACGTTATCTGCGGTCACCTCATTCCTGCCGGTACCGGTCTGCGCGAGTTCGAGAAGCTCATCGTTGGCTCCAAGGAGGAGTACGAGCGCATGCAGGCCAACCGCAAGAACGTCCTTGACTTCGTTCAGGAGACTGTTCTTGAGGATTAACAGTAAAAGACACTACCATCCAATTTATGAGAGGGTCCTGAGGCATCTTGCTCTCAGGATCCTTTTCCTTTCCTCCAATCCTATGAAACACCTGAAACTGCTACTATTGTCATTCTGCTGTGCCATAACGATGCAGGCCCAGCAGCACACGCTATGGTACTCCCGCCCCGCCAGCCACTGGCTTGAGGCCCTGCCCATTGGCAACTCACACCTTGGAGCCATGGTCTACGGCGGCACGGACACCGAGGAGATACAACTCAACGAGGAGACCTTCTGGAGCGGCAGCCCCCACAACAACAACCATGCCGAGGCGGCAGAGTATTTGACAGAGGTCCGGGAACTTATCTTCGAAGGGAGGGAGCGCGAGGCCCACGCCCTGCTTGACCAGCACTTCGTGAAAGGCCCCCACGGCATGCGTTTCCTGCCAATGGGAAGCCTCAAGCTGAACCTCGGCCATACGTCTGTATCGGACTATCGCCGCCAGCTTAGCCTGGCCGATGCCACAGCCACCACATCTTATATATATAATGGTGTTCGCTACGAGCGCACCATCTTTGCTTCGCAGGCAGACAACGTTATAATCCTCCGCCTCACGGCTGACAAGAAGCGCGCACTTTCGTTCGCCATAGGTTTTGAAAGCCAGCTTGCCTCAAGGGTTGTTCCTGTAACGGCAACAGGCGGCAACGGTCAGCAGAACCTGCTGTCAGCCACCATCGAAGGCGTGGAACAGGAGGGCATCCCTGCCGGTTTGCAGGCCGACTGTAAGGTCCTGGTTGAAGCCGATGGCGAAGTGACAATGAACAATGAGACCCTCAGCGTTGCCAATGCCACCACGGCCACGCTCTATATCGTGGCTGCCACAAACTTTGTGAACTACCACGATATAAGCGGAAATGCCGACCAGAAGAACAAGCAGACGCTGGCCTCACTTCAGGGGCGGTCATACAGTCAGCTGCTCAACGCCCATGTCAGGAAATACCGTGAGCAGTACGACCGTGTCAGCCTTACGCTGCCCAAGACTTCCACTTCCTACCTTCCCACCGACGAGCGCCTTGCCGCCTTCGAGAACTCTCAATCCACCCCCAACTCTCAACCCTCAAATCTCAACTCTCAAATCGATTTAGACCTTGTGTCGCTCATGATGCAGTATGGCCGCTACCTGCTCATCTCGTCGAGCCAGCCGGGCGGACAGCCAGCCAACCTGCAGGGTGTGTGGAACAACAAGGTCAATGCCCCTTGGGATTCCAAGTACACCATCAACATCAATACTGAGATGAACTATTGGCCGGCCCTCGTCGGCAACCTTGCCGAGACACAGCAGCCGCTGTTCTCCATGATTCGCGACCTCAGCGTGACGGGAGCCGCTACAGCCCGCACCATGTACGAATGCAACGGCTGGGTGGCCCACCACAACACCGACCTCTGGCGCATAGCCGGACCCGTTGACGGCACCACCTGGGGCATGTTCCCCACGGGCGGCGCCTGGCTCACCACACACATCTGGCAGCACTATCTCTTCACCGGCGACCGCCAGTTCCTGGCCGACTACTATCCTGTGATGAAGGGTGCGGCCGACTTCCTAATGGACTATATGCAGGTCTATCCCGATACTGGCGAAGTGCGTCAGGCTGCCGGCTGGCTTATGACTGTGCCCACCGTGTCGCCCGAGCATGGCCCTCGCGGCAAGGGTACCACCGTCACAGCTGGCTCCACTATGGACAACCAGATAGTCTTCGACGTTCTCTCACAGACAGTCAAGGCCGCCGAAGTCTTGGGTGTTGACAACTCTCAAATCTCAAATCTCAACTCTCAGCTCTCAAAACTTCCACCCATGCAGATAGGCCGCCACGGCCAGCTGCAGGAGTGGCTCATTGATGCCGACGACCCTGGCGACCAGCACCGCCACATCAGCCACCTCTACGGACTCTATCCCTCCAACCAGATTTCGCCCTATACCCACCCCGACCTCTTCACCGCCGCTGCCAACACGCTCCGCCAGCGCGGCGACATGGCCACGGGCTGGAGCCTTGGGTGGAAGACCAACTTCTGGGCACGCATGCTCGACGGCGACCATGCCTTCCAAATCATTAGGAACATGCTCCACCTGCTGCCCGATGACTCCAAGACAGCCGACTACCCCAATGGCCGCACCTATCCCAACCTTTTCGATGCCCATCCTCCCTTCCAGATTGACGGCAACTTCGGTGTCTCGGCTGGCATCTGCGAGATGCTGCTTCAGAGCCACGACGGAGCCGTCCACCTGTTGCCCGCCCTGCCTTCCAGCTGGACCGAGGGCGAAGTTAAGGGTCTGCGTGCCCGCGGCGGCTTCATTGTAGACATCACCTGGAAGGAGGGCAAGCCTTATAGGGCCAAGATTACCTCAACCATAGGCGGCACCCTGCGCCTGCGCTCCTACTGGCCGCTGAAGAGTCGCGGCCTCGCCACGGCTTCAGGCTCCTGTCCCAACGCGCTGCTGGCCCCTGCCGACATACGCCAGCCTCTGCGCTCTGCCGAGCTTACCAGTTTCGAGCTGCTCCCCGTCAGGCCGGTCTACGAGTATGACATCATTACACGTCCTGGAGCCACTTACACAGTAAACATCGCCAAGTAGAACATTGCCGCTAAGACGAAAGCTAAACATATAACCACGATGAACAGACGGTACAGCAACTACCTGCTCCACGCCAAGATTGATGCCATGGGGCGCTATCTGAATCTTGACAAGTATATTGACGGCGAGAAGAACTCGCTGAAGGACATCAGCTCTTACTTCAAAATAAACAAGTGGGCCTACAAGCACTTCCATTCGCAGGACGGCTTCATGCACTTCCGCATTTCTCCCACCGGAGTGTTCTCTGACGAAGATGTCTATTTCCAGCCCGACGTAGTGTCAGACTTCATCAACGATGGGGACAGCGTGCTGGAGCTGGGCTTCGGCAATGGTGCCAACCTGCTCTACCTGGCCCGCTGCCATCCGCAGGCCAGCTTTACCGGAGTAGACCTGCAGCGCCTTGAGGCAAAGAATGTGCCTACTAATGTGGCCACCATTCAGGCCGACTACAGCTCTCTTTCACAGATTGCCGACAATAGTGTAGACGTAGCCTACGCCTTCGAGACTATTGTACACAACACCGACAAGGAGAAAATCTACCGCGAGGTGTGCCGCGTGCTGAAGCCGGGAGGCGTGATGATAGTCTACGACTACGCCCTCTGCGCCCCCTTCGACACATTCGACGAGCATACCAGGAAGGCCATAGCACTTATTTCCAAAGGCGGGGCGGCCGCCATGATAGAGTCTACAGAAGAGCTGAACAGCCATTACATTGCCAGCGGCTTGAACATAGAGCGCATCAGGGACTACAGCGTAGAGGTGATGCCCGACCTGAAGCGGCTGGAGCGCAAAGGGGCAAAGATTATGGAGCGGCCCTGGCTGGCCCGACTGATGTTTGCCCTGCTGCCCGACCAGTTCGTCACCAACATCATCCTTGGCTACCTGGGCTACGACTCCTGCAAGGCTGGCGTTATAACCTACAAGGAGTGGGTGCTAAGGAAGTGAGCAGTGGAAAGTGAAAAGTGAGAAGTTATAAGTAAAGAATCAAAATGAAGATATTGACACTTTTGCTGGCATGCACCGCCCTGGGCATGCAGGCACAAGACGGGATTCAGATTCGCCGCAACCAGGTGGGCTGCTACCCTGACCAGGAAAAGATAATAGTAGTTGAGGGCACTAACCCTAAAGGCAAGGTGCGCGTCACCATGCCCGACGGTCGCGTGGTGAAGCCCCGTGTAACTGTTCGCAAGACTGTGTCGCCCTTGTCGGGAAAGCAGCGCTATGTGGTAGACCTTGGCAACCTCTCAACCCCCGGCTGCTATCAGGTTAGCATGGGCAGCCAGAGCTGCAGCCTGAATGTAGACAGCCGTCCCTTTGCCGACATCGCCACGGCCTCCCTGCGACTGTTCTACCTCATCCGCTCAGGCGTACCTATTGAGCTTGGCGGAGCCTACAACCGACGGGCAGGCCACATGGACACCCTCGTCCTTGTGCACCCCTCGGCAGCCTCGCCCCTGCGCCCGGCAGGCACAGCCATCAGCTCACCCCTTGGCTGGTATGATGCCGGCGACTATAATAAATATGTGGTTAACTCTGCCTTCAGCATAGGGCTTATGCTGGCCGCCTACGAGCAGCGGAGCGACTACTTCGCCCGCCTCAACACTAATATTCCTGAGAGCAACAACAGCACCCCCGATATCCTGGACGAGATGATGTTCAACCTACAATGGCTGTTCACCATGCAGGATCCCTACGACGGCGGCGTATACCACAAGCTCACCACGCCCGACTTCGAGGGCTTCGTACTGCCCGACGAATGCCACCAGCAACGCTATGTCGTTGCGAAGAGCGTTACCGCTACGCTCGACTTCGCCGCCGTGATGGCCGATGCAGCCCGTCTCTTTGCCCCCTTCAGCCACGACTATCCTGCTTTCTCTGCCCAGGCCGCTGCCGTGGCCGAACGCGCTTACCAATGGGCCAAGGCCAATCCCACGGCGTTCTATCATCAGGAGCAGCTTGCCGATCCCGCTGTAACCACGGGAACTTACGGCGACAGCAATGCCTCCGATGAGTTCTTCTGGGCTGCTTCGGCTCTCTACCGCCTCACTGGCAAGCAGTATTACCTTGATGAGGCACGCCGCTACCAGCCCTCGCGCTTCACCACTCCTTCATGGGGCGGCGTGGCAGCGCTGGGAGCTTTTGAATGGCTGGCCGCAGGTGCCGGCAGCGACATGTACCAACCCATGCGGAGCCAACTCATAAGCTATTGTGACGAGGCGGTGCAGGGAGTGGAGCAGTCGTGCTTCCTGTCGCCATTCGGCAATAAGGCCACCGACTTCGGATGGGGCTGTCTGGCAGAGTTCTGCTGCTGTCAAGGCATGGCTCTTCTCTATGCCGACCAGCTGCAGGGAACTACAGCCTACCGTCGCTTCGCCCTTCAGAATGCCGACTATCTTCTTGGCCGCAACGCCACGGGCTACTGCTACGTCACCGGCTTTGGCGACAAGAGTCCGCAGCATCCCCACCACCGCATCTCTGCCGCCGACAATGTGAGGGCACCTTTCCCTGGCATGCTCGTGGGAGGTCCCAATCCTGGTCAGCAGGACAAGAATGATTTAGGCTCTGCCACGTATCCTTCCAACTTCCCCGACGAGTCCTATCTTGACGAGACAGTCTCTTACGCCTCCAACGAGATAGCCATCAACTGGAACGCCTCGCTCGTGGCCTTCCTCTGCTGGCTTGACTCCCTGTAAAGCTATTCACTAATAGGGAATTATGCTTTCACTAATTGAGATAAATGGCTTAAATGTTTAGATGCTCTATCTGGCAGGTGTGCGTCTTGGCCTTGCGGTTGTAGCTTATGCCCACGAGCAGCATTTCGCCGCTGTACTCCGCCACCTTGTCGGGATAGTGCTGCTGCTTTATCTGGCTGATGGCGGTGTCTACGGTGTTGTCGTACTTCAGTTCTATGACCACGGCAGGCTTCGTTACGTTCTTCCTTGGAATCAGCACAAGGTCGGCATAGCCGCGGCCCGTCTGGTACTCTCTATGCACATGGAAGTCGTTGCGGGCGCTATAGAAGGCAAGGCTGATGACGCAGGCCATAGAGTTTTCGTCATTATATTTAAAGAGGCTGACATTCTCCTGGTGCACTGTCTCCACTCCACGGGCCACTGCCTCGGCATCGCCGCGCAGAAGGGCATCAAGCAGGCGCTCCGAGGTTTCTATGGCACCAATGACGGGCTTCCAGTTGTTCTTCCTGACGGCCTTCTCCATCTCAAGGCTTACCTCGCGGTTGGGCAGGTAGCATTGCCGTTTAACGCGGTCATAGCTGAGGTAGCCCAGATGGATGAGCACGGTGAGGACATCATCGCGAGAGGTCACTTCATGCAAGTCGTTCAGGAAGTTGGTCACATCCACCGTCACCCGCTGGCCTGCCAGCATGCTTATTATGTCATCCTCCAGACCCTCGTAGTTCATTTTAATATATGTCGCCACGGTGTCGTAGGATGCTGTCCTTCCCCAGTAGCTCTCGCACCACTCACTGCTGATGGCCTCCATGACCGAGTTGGGGTTGAACATTGAGGACTGCGCTCCCATCTGGTAGCCGTCGTACCATTTCTCCAGTTCGCTGAAGTCCATGCCATGCTTCTGTGCCAGAGCCAGCACCTCGTCGTGGGTAAAGCCGAAGAACGAAGCCATCTTGCGCGGCTCTACCATGGAGTATTCTCTGAAGTTGTTCAGTGCCGACTGCGTGTCGTATTTCTTTATGGGCAGGATGCCGGTCATGTAGACACCGGCGAAGACATCGGTGGCCTCCTGTCCCTTGAACATGTTGCGCAGCCAGTCCACATAATCGTCCATGGCCTTCGTCTTCGGATCGAACTCGCGGCAGATGGCATCCCATTCGTCTATTATGAATATGAAGCGCTCCCCCGTTGCCGCCGCTATGAGCTGCAGGTAGCGCATCAGGTCCTCACCGTTATAAGGCACGGCATTGGAGAATGTCCCGGCAATGTCTTCTGTCAGCTCCTCCTTGATATGGCTGATGATGGTTGGGTCGTTCTTGTAGAGCGATATGAAGCGCGTCATGTCAAGGTATATGACGGGATATTTGTTCAGGTGCTCCTCGAACGAAGGGTCGCTGGCAATCTCAAGGTCCTGGAACAACTCGCGCGAGTCGCAAGACCGGTCGTAATAGGCCACGAGCATCTTTGCCGCCATTGACTTGCCGAAGCGGCGTGCACGGCTCACGCAGCTGTATTTATATTCGGTGCCCAGCGTGCCGTTGATGACTCTGATAAGCCCCGACTTGTCAACATACTCCCCTCGGCGGGCTTCGCGGAAGCCCATGTTCCCCTTGTCAATATAAAGTCCCATCTCTCTATCTGTTTACAAACACAATGCAAAGATAATCCTTTTTCCCGACACTCCAAAATAATTGAGTCTTTTCTTTCTTATTCACTAATTGAGATAAAGCTTTTCACTAATTGGGGATAAATATGAGTCACAAATTATGACAAATATTTCTCACGATTAGCGAATTTCATTAATCCCAATTAGTGTAATTTTTGGGGAAAGAAATTGGAAACAATAAGAAAGAATTACGTCCAACAATAAGCAATAATAATCTTTCTCATTTCTGGTAGAATTCTTTCTTATTCTTTCTAAAATCAGGCAAATCCTTTGCCGTTTTATTTATTATGTCTACCTTTGCACCGTCGTAAGTGAAAACGAGCGACCCGCGCACCGAGAAAAGTGCGCAGCGATATGCTTAGCTTGTGTACTGGAACCTAAGGTGTTTGTACTGAAACTGATGGAGTTCATAGAACAACTGAAACAGTCAACTACATAACGTCAGAGTTGTCTTTGCTGTCTCTAAACCCAGATTAGGTCGTTAAGAAGACAACACAGACAACTCTGATAATACGTTTCAATATGCCTCGCTGTCCTGAGCCAGCTCCTCGGCAGTGATTTTCTGGCTGTCTATCTTGCGCCAGCAGTAAACGATGTAGGCCAGCACGAAGGGCACGAGCAGCGACACCCAGAACATGGTTTTCAGGGTGAACAGGCTGCTCGACGAGTTCTCAATGGTGAGCGATGCCTGCAGGTCGGCCGTAGAGGGATAGTAGGCCGTGTTGTTCCAGCCGGCCAGGAGCAGCAGACAGAGCACCGTTAGAACAGTGCCAATGCCGGCGGGCCAGATGCCGGAGAACTTGCTGTTGCCAGCTAAGCTATGAGCCACGGGCAGGTCAAGCTCCTTCACTATTCCCCACAGCACCAGCACCACTCCAATTAGCAGCAGCACCGCCACGGGCCATAGGGCCAGCAGGTTGTGCAGGTACTTGTTTGGCTCCATCACTATGGTGCCGTCAGCGGTGTAGGCATAGCCGTCCTTCAGCAGCAGGTGTACCAGGTATACCACGAAGAGCACCACAAAGAGGGCTGCCGAGGCCAGCAGCTGGCGGCGTGCCCGCGAGCGGATGTCGTCGTTGTCCACATTGTTTATAATATATAGCGTGCCAAGCGTCCTGGCCAGGAACATCACGGCCAGGCCCAGCACCAGCACCCAGGGGCAGAGTAGGGCATCAAGGCCGTTGGAGGCGTTGCCCCAGTAGCTTATTGACTGTCCTGCACCTCCTGCCAGCATGGGCGAAGTCAGTGAGGCCTTGTCAATCATGAAGTTAGAGCCTTCGAAGAACGTAGCCACGGCACCGCCAAGGAGCAGCGGACCCACGAGGCCGTTGAGCACCAGGAAGGTCTGGAAGGTGGGGGCGCCCACCAGCTTGGTGACCCAGGCAAAACGGCCCTCTACGATGCCGCCGGTCTTGTTCTGGAACTCATAGCTCACGGCCTGAAGCACAAAGGTGAACAGAATGAGCATCCAGAGCCAGTAGGCTCCGCCAAAGGAGGTGCTGTAGAACAGCGGGAAGGAGGCGAAGAAGGCTCCGCCGAAGGTGACGAGCGTTGTAAATGTGAACTCCCACTTGCGGCCCGTGGAGTTTATTACAAGACGGCGCTCCTGAGGCGTGCGGCCCAAGGAGAACACCAAGGAGTTCGCTCCCTGCACGAAGAGTAGGAACACGAGGATGGCGCCAAGCAGGGAGACGACCAGCCACCAGTAGTGTTGTAGGAATGAGTATGTCATAGCAGTCTCATTTATCGTTTATCATTTGTCATTTAGCGAAGTGCCCTCCGGCCCTTTCTTTATCTGTTTCAGCATGATGCCCACCTCAACGCCGAGCATGGCGGTGAAGAGGCCGAGGAAGAGGAAGAACGTCACGGCTACAGAGCCGGCGTTGAGGTCGCTCACGGCGGCCCATGTAGGCAGCATGTCCTGTATGGTCCAGGGCTGACGGCCCATCTCGGCCACTATCCATCCGCTCTCAGAGGCGATGTAGGCCAAGGGCACCATGAGTATTGCGGCCTTTGACAGCCATTTAGGCAGTGTGGCGCTGCGGGTCATGTCGGCCTGCGTCTCGGACAGTAGTCCGAAGGCGGCCAGCAGGCGGCGCGTCACTATAGAGACGAGCGGCACCCTGAAGGCCAGAACGGCCACCAGTCCGAAGAAGAGTATCAGCAGACAGCCCACACCCACCATGGTGCGGAAGGCCCAGAAGTTCAGTGGTATGTAAGGCACCAGGTCGCGCTTGTCCTTCACGTATCCGTAGCCCATGTACTTCTCGTTCTCGCGGAACAGCCGCAGCTGCTCGTTGGCAGCGCTGTCATTACCCTCGGCACGGGCCTGGCGGTAGGCCTGCAGAGCTTCCAAGGCAATGCGGCCGCTGGCTATCTTCTCGTCGGCCGACGGTTCGCGGGTGCCGTCGGGCAGTGTGTAGCCCCTCATCAGGTCGTTAACACCCGGCACAAATCCGGTGGTGGTGTTTGTGGCCATGATGGAGAGGGCGTAAGGCATGGCAATCTTCATGGCAGGCTCCTCGCCGTATGCATAGTCGGGCTGCTCGAAGGGGTTCACCCAAGCCACCATGGTGAGCGGCTGCTCCGTGCCGCCGTTGTAGAGGGCCTCCATAGCTGCCAGCTTCATGGGCTGCACGCGGGCCACGTCCTGACCGGACAGGTGGCCGGTGAAGGCGGCTCCAAGCGAGGCCACGAGGCCTACGATGGAGGCTATCTTCATGCTCTGCTTTGCCAGCCGCAGGTGGCGCTTCTTCATCAGGTACCAGCCGCACACAGCCACCACGAACACAGCACCTATTATCCAGCTGGAGATGACGGTGTGGAGGAACTTGTCTACGGCGAAGGGCGACAGGGCCACGTCAAGGAACGATGTCATCTCGTTGCGCATGGTGTCGGGGTTGAACTGGCAGCCCACGGGATACTGCATCCAGGCGTTGGCCACCAGAATCCACCAGGCCGACAGTGTGGCTCCGATGCCGGTGAGCCAGGTGGAGGCCAGATGGAAGCGGGCGCTCACCTTCTTCCAACCGAAGAACATCACCGCCACGAAGGTGCTCTCCATGAAGAAGGCCACGATGCCCTCAATGGCGAGCGGTGCTCCGAAGATGTCGCCCACCAGCCAGGAGTAGTTGCTCCAGTTGGTGCCGAACTCAAATTCAAGGATAATGCCGGTGGCCACGCCCATGGCGAAGTTCACGCCGAAGAGGCGCTGCCAGAATTTCGATGTCTCACGCCAGAAGTCGGCATCGGGTGTCTCCCGCTTACGGTAGTAGATGGTTTCACAGATGCCCATGATGACCGCCAGGCCAAGCGTAAGCGGCACAAAGAGCCAGTGGTAGATAGCCGTGAGGGCAAACTGCGCCCTTGACCAGTCAATGGTTCCGGCATCAATAACAGAAAGGATGTTTTGCATAGCTATTCAGGTTATTATTTATCATTTAGCGAAACGCTGATTCAGTTCCGTTGCCACATAGTCGGCTTCGCCGCCCTCCTCGGCATGGGTGCCAAGGAAGTTGGGGAAGAAGAATATCTTGAGTACAACGAAGATGACGACAAGTTTGACGATGATGACAGCCCAGAGCGTCTTCCCCAGCGTCATGCTGCGGAATCCGTCGTAGTAGAGGTGGAACGCGCGGCTCAAGAATCCGTCTTCTCTCATGCCAAGCACATATTGTCAGGTTAATAGCGTTGCAAAGATAATAATAATTTTCTTCCTCTCCAAAGCAAAGGAGACTTTTTTTGCAAATTATTCTTCCTGCATTTCTAAAGATAAGCTAAAAAAGTCTGTTTTTTGCTTATTTGGCCTGCCTCAGCAAGACAATCTTTTGCCGAATCGGTGAAAATGTCTAATTTTGCACATTATTTATATATAATGTAAAACAGATGAAGAAGGAATACATATTCATAGCCCTCGGCACGGCCTTTGTCGTGGCAGCCATGCTGGTGTTGTTTGTAATCCTGCCCCAGCACAGCAACAACCGCGAGCTGGAGGACAAGGTGACGGCCATAGAAGAGCTGGCAGCCTTGGAGAAGCAGGAGATGGAGAACGACTACGAACAGCTTGGCCAGCAGTATGGCGAGATGATGCAGCAGCTCACCAACGACTCTCTCATAGCCCAGCTTACCCGCGAGCAGATGAGGGCCCAGCAACTGCTTGAGGAACTGCGCCAGACACGCGAGACCGATGCTCGCGAGATAGCCCGCCTGAAGCGTGAGCTGAAGTCGGTGCGTGCCGTGCTGCGCGACTACATCCGCCAGGTGGACTCGCTGAACCAGGTGAACCAGAGCCTGCGCGTGGAGAACTCACAGCTCTCGGGCCAGCTACAGGAGAGCGCCCGCCAGAACCAGAACCTGCAGCAGGAGCGCCAGTCGCTGTCGGAGCAGGTGGCCATTGCCGCACAGCTTGACGCCACCGCCATCAGCATGACCATGCTGAACAAGCGCGGACGTGCCGCCCGCAGGGTGAGGGACTGCAAGCAGCTGCAGGTTAGCTTCAACATATCGCGTAATGTCACTGCCCAGAACGGACAGCGCACGCTCTACGTTCGCATTCAGACACCGGCTGGCGACGTGCTCTCCGGCGGCGGCTCCTTTGCCTACGAGAACCGCCAGCTGGAATACTCCATGAAGAAGGTAATAGAATACTCCGGCGAGGAGACTGCCGTCACCGTCTATTGGCAGGTGGGCGAATTCCTTGAGGCCGGCGACTACCATGTGAGCATCTTTGCCGACGGCAACATGATTGGCTCGCGCAACTTTAGCTTAGAATAACCGACAATTGAGAATTATGAGCAGACTGTTATTCCGAACGGCTTTATTATTCTTTACTTATTATTTTCTCTTTAGCCCCGCAGGGGCGCAGACCGTCCTCTCGCTTGACAGCTGCCGGGCTATGGCCCTGCGCTCAGGGCGCCAGATGGGCGTGGCCGAGCTGAGGCAGGACGTAGCCGCCGACTTGCGCCGCTCTGCCCGCACCAAGTATCTGCCTCACGTGTCGGCCATTGGAACCTATGTACACACCAGCCGCGAGATTTCGCTGCTCAGCGAGTCGCAGAAGACTTCCCTCTCCTCTCTTGGCACCACGGCCGCCGGAGCCATAGGGCAGGACATGCAGCAGCTGTCGCAGATGCTGCCCATGCAGAATGTCAGCGCCCTGCTGCAGCAGATGGGGCTCTCGCTCGACGGCATCAGCCAGCTCAGCCAGCAGGGCATGCAGCGCTTTGCCACGGTGCTGAACAACGCCGGGCAGGGGCTGGTGGATGCCTTGCGCACAGACACCCGCAACATCTGGGCCGGCTCAATAGTAGTCACCCAGCCTGTCTTCATGGGCGGCAGCATAACAGCCCTGAACCGCATGGCCGACATTGGCGAGCAGATGGCAGCCACCACGCTCAACGCTCAGCGTCAGGCTACTCTCTATGCCACCGACCAGGCCTACTGGCAGGTGGTTTCGCTGAAACACAAGCAGCGCCTGGCTGAGAGTTTCCTTGAACTGGTGAGAAAGCTGGACGGCGATGTGCAGAAGATGATTGAGGAGGGCGTAGCCACTCGCAGCGAGGGGCTGAGCGTCAGCGTGAAGGTGAACGAGGCCGAGATGGCTGTACAGAAGGTCAGCGACGGTCTCACCCTCTCGCGCATGCTGCTATGCCAGCGCATAGGCCTGCCCCTTGACACCCCGATACTCCTGGCCGACGAGGACGCTGAGAACCTTGCCGTTGATGCTCCGGCAGCAACGCTGCCCGATGTGCAGACGGCACTTGAGCTTCGCCCCGAATTGCAGTTGCTTGGCAGCACCGTGCAGCTGAGCCGCCAGACCACGAACCTTCTGCGCGCTGCAGGACTGCCGCAGGTGGCGCTGATGGGCGGCTACTCTGTCAGCAACCCGAACGTGCTGAACAGTTTCGAGAAGAAATTCGGAGGCTTCTGGAACGTAGGCCTGCTGGTGCGTGTGCCGCTGTGGAACTGGGGCGACGTGCACTATAAGGTGAGAGCCTCGCGCAGTGCCACAGCCATAGCCAACCTTGAACTGGAAGAGGCCCGCGACATGGTGGAGCTGCAGGTGAGCCAGACCGGCTTCCGCGTCAGCGAGGCACAGAAGCGCCTCACCATGGCTCAGGCCAGCATAGAACGTGCAGAAGAGAACCTGCGTGTGGCCAACCTGGGCTTCAGCGAGGGTGTCATCACTCCCACTGTTGTCATGGAGGCCCAGACGGCATGGCTTCAGGCTCAGTCGCAGAAGATTGACGCTGAGATTGACGTGCGTCTCTCTCAGGTAGACATGCAGAAGGCCCTCGGTACGCTTCAATAAATCTCAAATCTCAACCCTCAAATCTCAAATATAAAACATCATGGCAACGGAAAAAGAACAAGCCAAGAAGCAACATAACAACATTCTCTTAGCCGTGGCTGGCTTTGCCCTCGTAGTGATAATAGTGGCCCTGATAGGCTTTCTGGCCATAGACCGTGACCCCGACGTGATACAGGGTCAGGTGGAAGTGTCAGAGTACCGCGTGTCGAGCAAGGTGCCCGGCCGCATCCTTGAGATTCGCGTCAGCGAGGGCGACTTCGTGCATGCCGGCGACACGCTGGCCATCATTGATGCCCCTGAGGTGCGCGCCAAGATGCAGCAGGCACAGGGTGCTCAGGACGGTGCCGCTGCCCTCGAGCTTATGGCACGCAACGGAGCACGCCGCGAGCAGGTGCAGGCCGCCTTCCAGCTGCTGCAGCAGGCTAAGGCAGGATTAGAGATAGCCCAGAAATCATTCGACCGCGCACAGCACCTCTTCGACGAGGGCGTGGTAAGCGCACAGAAGCGTGACGAGGCCGAGGCTCTGCTCAAGTCGTCGCAGGCCCAGGTGCAGGCCGCCCAGAGCCAGTATGACATGGCAGTGAACGGTGCACGTCAGGAGGAGCGCATGGCGGCTGCGGCACAGGTAGACCGTGCCCGTGGTGCCGTGCAGGAGGTGAATGCCTATATCAACGAGACGGTGCAGATAGCCCAGATGGACGGCGAGGTGAGCAGCATCTACCCTAAGGTGGGCGAGCTGGTGGGCACTGGCAGCCCCATCATGACCATATCCATGATGAACGATATGTGGGGCACATTCAACGTGCGCGAGGACCAGCTTGCCGACATGCAGGTGGGGGCCGAGTTCACTGCTTTTGTACCGGCCTTCAACCGCGACATACGCATGAGGGTATACCACATGAAGGACCAGGGCAGCTATGCAGTCTGGAAGGCTACCAAGGCCAACGGCCAGTACGACCTTAAGACATTCGAGGTGAAGGCACGCCCCGTGGATTCCTTAGAAGGGCTGAGGCCTGGCATGTCACTCGTCATAAAGTAAATGCTGAAGCGATTATTATATATTGCCCTCCGCGAGTGTCGCATCTTGCTGAAGAACCCCATCTACGGCTTCTGCATGGTGGTGTTCCCAGTTGTCACCACGCTGTTCTTCACTTCAATGATGAGCGACGGCCAGCCCCTTGACATGCCGGTAGCCGTGGTTGACGAGGACAACACCTCAACAACGCGCTCGCTCATTCAGCGCCTGGATGCCTTCCAGAACTCGCAGGTGGTGGCCCACTATCCTACGGTGAGCGAGGCCCGCCGCGCCATACAGCAAAACCAGATTTACGGGTTCCTGTACATTCCCCGTGGCACCACCGACCAGCTCTTGAGCAGCCGCCAGCCCAAGGTGTCGTTCTACTACTCGCTGGCCAGCGTCACGGCCGGGTCGCTGGTGTTCAAGGACCTTAAGACCATAGCCACGCTCGGCTCGGCGGCAGTGGGGCAGGCCACCATGAGGGCACGCGGCTTTACCGACGAGCAGATACAGACCTTCCTGCAGCCCATACGCTTGGACATGCACCTGCTGCAGAACCCCCAGACCAACTATAACGTCTACCTCTCCACCGTGCTCATACCCGGCGTGCTGATGCTGTTCATGTTTCTCATCACGGCCTACAGCATCGGCACCGAGTTGAAGTTCGGCACGGGGCGCGAATGGATAGACATGGCTGGAGGCAATATCCTCGTGGCCCTTATAGGCAAACTATTGCCCCAGGCGCTGGTGTTCCTCACAGTCACCTTTGCCTATGAGTATTATGTCTTCGGCATCTTGGGCTTCCCCCACCCCGGCGGAGTGGGCATGATGATACTGCTGGCCGTGCTCAGCGTCCTGGCTTCACAGGGCTTTGGTGTCTTCGCCTTCGGCCTCATGCCTTCGCTGCGCATGTCCATGAGTATCTGTTCGCTCTGGGCGGTGCTCAGCTTCTCCATGGCAGGCAGCGCATTCCCCATCATGGCAATGGACGAGCCTGTCCAGGCCCTGAGCTGGCTCTTTCCCCTGCGCCATTACTACATGCTCTACCAGATATGCGTGTTCAACGGCTATCCGCTGCTTGAGGCCTGGTTCCATCTGGCAGCCCTTGCCGCCTTTGCCCTGCTGCCCTGGCTGGTGATGAAGAAAATAAAGAATGCAATGCTGACGTATGTATATATTCCGTAATGCCTATGAGGCTTTGAAGGACTGCTGCTTCATCTGGTGGGACGAGATGAAGCAGATGGTGAAGGACGAGGGAGTGCTCATCTTCTTCATCCTGGTGCCTCTGGCCTATCCGCTGCTCTACTCATGGATATATAATAATGAGGTGGTGCGCGAGGTGCCCGTCGTCGTTGTTGACGACAGCCACTCGTCGCTCTCCCGCCAGTTCATACGGCAGTGCGATGCCTCGCCCGACGTGAAGGTCATCGCCCATGCTGCCGACATGGACGAGGCGAAGTCGCTGATGAGCCGCCAGGTGGTGAGGGGCATATACCACATACCTTCCGATTTCGACGTAAAGGTGAACCGCATGGAGCAGGCCACCATAGGAGTCTACTGCGACATGAGCCTCATGCTGGCCTACAAGGCAGTGTTCCAGACGGCCCAGACTGTCAGCATGCAGATGGGGGCTCAGATACAGACAGCCCTCGGCGGCCACTATACCAGTCGCGAGGAGCAGATTGCCGCCCAGCCGCTGGCCTTCGAGGAGGTGCCCATCTTCAACCCCACGGGCGGCTACGGCTCGTTCATACTGCCTGCCGTGCTCATCCTCATCATCCAGCAGACCCTTGTGCTCGGCATCGGCCTCTCTGCCGGAACGGCACGCGAGCGCAACCGCTACCGTAACCTCATCCCCATCAGCCGCCACTATAACGGCATGTTCCGCATAGTGGGCGGTAAGGCAATGGCCTATTTCATGCTCTATGCCGTTCTCACGGCCTACCTCACGCTGCTTGTGCCGCGTATGTTCAGCTTCACGGCCATAGGGCGGTGGCAGGACCTGACGCTGTTCCTGCTGCCCTATCTCCTTGACTGCATCTTCTTTGGCATGGTGGTGAGCTGCATGATACGCTACCGCGAGAACGTCATGCTTCTCATTGTCTTCGTGTCGGTTCCCCTGCTGTTCCTCTCCGGCGTGAGCTGGCCCCAGAGCAGCATCCCCGGCTTCTGGCAGGGAGTGAGCTGGCTCTTCCCCAGCACGTTTGGTGTGCGGGGCTATGTGCGCATAAATGAAATGGGCGGCACACTGTCTGATGTGCTGCCCGAGTACTACGCCCTCTGGATTCAGGGCTTGGTCTATTTCATCCTGGCCTGCCTCGTCTACCGCTACCAGATATGGCTGGCCCGCCGCGATGCCCGCGAGCGCTTAGCCTCTATCAGGGAGCACAGCGACCGCCAGGACTAATAGCATAAGCCGTGCTTTTTTCCCAAAAGGCACGGCGTTTTTACAGTCAAACCAATCATGACAGCCAAGTATGTCATTCAAAAATTTTTTTTGCATTTTTACCTACACACCTACATTTTTCTGCGTAACAAACTGAATATAAAAAAGTTATAAGCATTTTTACCTACACAAAACCTACACACTACCTACACTAACCTGCACAAAGGCAAAAACAGGGGGCTGCCCCAGTTCCGCAGAGTTGAGCTATATGGCTGTAAACCAGTGCTTCAGAAAATTACAAGGCCTCTGTAATATTTTTACAGAGGCTCTGTAAAAATATTACAAAGCAGGTTTGTAATTTATTTGCGCTGCTTTGCGATGTAAAAGTACCCCTATTTTGTAAAGAAATGTATCATTGTGTAGGTAAAATGTAGGTAAAATGTAGGTAAAAAGCCATTTAACTATCTGTAGCACAGCTATGTAAAGTAAAAGTGTGTAGGTGTGTAGGTAGATTTGCAAAAAAATTGGAGAATAGCCGCAAACTATAATTAGCAGGCAACTTGCACTTGCTGGTTGACTCTATACTAAGGCACTGTAAGCCGACTCCGTGTCAAGTCTCGTTGTCTCTATTAAGTCATCGAACGACATGGCTCCATTGGCATGTAATGTCTGCCAGACCAGTCCTGCATTTGTTCCAATTTCTTCTTTGTTCATAAGTCGTTGTATTTTAGTGAAACATTCTTTCAGAGTGCGAAGGTAGCGCAAAAATCGCACACT
>JAFTAR010000097.1 GCA_017455495.1 Prevotella sp. | reverse complement strand
TCTATTTCCTTTATGAACCACGGATTAAGGGATTTTGGGGATTCCAGTAAATCCTTAAATCCGTGGTTGTTTTATTCATGAAGTCAGGAAGACAACACGGACAACAAAGGACAACTTTTTCTGAAGTCAGGAAGACAACACGGACAACAAAGGACAACTTTTTCTGAAGTGTATGCGGCTATTTACTTGTAGTGTATGTGGCTATTTACTTGTAGTGTATGGGCTATGCTGCAACTAAGGTTGTCCTATGTTGTCCAAGTTGTCGTTAATAAATAGATATAAAGTTCAAGTTTCTCTATTTCCTTTATGAACCACGGATTAATGGATTTTGGGGATTCCAGTAAATCCTTAAATCCGTGGTTGTTCTATTCCTGAAGTCATGAAGACAACACGGACAACAAAGGACAACTTTTTCTGAAGTCATGAAGACAACACGGACAACATAGGACAACTTTTTCTGAAGTCATGAAGACAACACGGACAACATAGGACAACTTTATACTTGTAGTGTATGCGGCTATTTACTTGTAGTGTATGGGCTATGCCGCAACTAAGGTTGTCCTATGTTGTCCAAGTTGTCGTTAATAAATAGATATAAAGTTCAAGTTTCTCTATTTCTTTTATGAACCACGGATTAAGGGACTTGGGGGAATCCAGTAAATCCTTAAATCCGTGGTTGTTTTATTTCTGAAGTCATGAAGACAACACGGACAACATAGGACAACTTTTTCTGAAGTCAGGAAGACAGCACGGGGTTGTCGTTAACTTCGTAAAAGATTCCAGAGCTTGTCGCCTGCGGGCAGTGGTGCCTCAACGCAGATGGGCTGCCGGCTTACGGGGTGTATGAACTCCACGCGGCGTGACAGCAGGGATATGCCCCCGTCGGGGTTGGAGCGCGGCGCACCGTATTTCAGGTCGCCCTTGATGGGCATGCCAAGGGCAGAGAGCTGACAGCGTATCTGGTGGTGGCGGCCAGTGAGCAGCTGCGCCTCAAGCAGCAGGTAGCGGTCGCCGCGGCCTATAACACGGTAGCGTAGCTGAGCCTTCTTGGAGCCGGGCACCTCGTGGTCGTGGGCATACGACTTGTTCTGCTGCTCGTTGCGGGTAAGCCAGTGGGTGACAAGCGTTGGCTCCGTCTCATCACTCATCCCTTCACGCTTGTCACTTCCCACTATCGCCCAGTAAGTCTTGTGCACCTCGCCCTGGGCAAACATCTTGTTAAGGCGGGCCAGAGCCTTCGACGTGCGGGCAAAGACCACAAGACCGCTTACCGGGCGGTCCAGGCGGTGCACCACGCCGAGGAACACCTCGCCGGGCTTCTGGTACTTCTCCTTGATATAGTCCTTGACAATGTCTGACAGCGGGCGGTCGCCGGTCTTGTCGCCCTGCACTATCTCGCCGCTCTGCTTCGACACTATTATTATGTGGTTGTCCTCGTAAACTACTTCCATTGTGTTCCCTTTAAAAACGTATTGCCGGCTCACACTGCTGCTATTTGTTGGCCTCGGGATAGCTGATGCGGGTGTGGTAGATGGTCTTTAGCTTCTCTATGAGGACTGTCTTGGCATACTGTATGTCGCGGAAGGTGATGGGGCACTCGCGGAAGAAGCCGTCGGCCACCATTGAGTTGATAATTTTCTCCACCAGCTGGCGTATGGACTGCTCCGTGTAGTCGGGCAGTGAGCGCGATGCGGCCTCCACGGCATCGGCCATCATCAGTATAGCCTGCTCCTTGGTGAACGGGTTGGGGCCCGGATAGGTGAACAGAAGCTCGTCGACAGGTTCGTCGGGGTGCTCGTTCTTGTATTTTATGTAGAAATACTTTGCCTTGCCCAGTCCGTGGTGGGTGGCTATTAGGTCGCGGATCTGCCGTGGCAGCTGGTATTTGTCGGCCATCTTCAGACCCTCGGTGACATGGCCAATGATGTACTGCGCACTCTCTATGTACGACAGGTGTTCGTGGGGCGAGATGCCGCCCGACTGGTTCTCGGTGAAGTAAATGGGGTTCTTTATCTTGCCAATGTCGTGATACAAGGCTCCTGTTCTCACCAGCTGCGCGTTGGCGTTTAGCTTGCGTGCCACCTCGGCAGCCAGGTTGCCCACCTGAATGCTGTGGTTGAAGGTGCCGGGGGCCTCCTCGCTCATGCGCCTCAGCAGTTCGCGGTTGGTGTTAGACAGTTCCACAAGCGTGATGTCGCTGACAAAGCCAAACAGCTTCTCAACCAAGTAGAGCAAGGGGTAGGAACAGAACACTATGAGGCCGCAGAATAGCAGGTAGTAGAAGTCGCTTGCGTCAATGGTGTCCGTGCCGCGGCTCTTTATAAGGTATATGGCCAGGCGTGTCAGCATGGCCGAGGCCGTAAACAGCGCCGCCGTCCAGAACAGCTGCGAGCGGCTGCTCAGCTCCCTGAGGGCAAAGATGACCACGATGGCTCCCACAGTCTCCACGGCGATAAACTCCAACGGGCGCTGAAGCATGCAGGCCGTGATGAGCACCAGCACGATGTGGGCCATGAAGGCTGTCCTGGAGTCCATAAACACACGGACGAAAATGGGCACTATGGCAAAGGGCAGTATGTAGACATGCAGCAGGTTGTGGCCCACCAGCACTGCAGCCATGACGCTGAAGATGGCTATGAGGGCATAGAGCATGGCCGCGGGGCGCCAGCTGCTGAAGTAGTCCTTGCGGTATATACCTAAATATATAGTGAACAGGAGTATGAAAATAAACACGTAGAGCAGCTCGCCCAGCACGGTAAGCCCGGTCTTCTGGCGGTCGAAGTGGTCGTCGGCAGCCTTCTGGTAGGACATGAGCACCTGGAAGAGGTCGTCGGTGATGATGTCGCCACGGCTTATGATGCGCTGTCCCCTCTGCACCAGCTGGCTGCTTGGCGCCACGCTGCGTATCAGGTCTTCCCTTGCCTGCATGCTGTGCACGCTGTCATAGACCAGGTTGGGCACTATGAACTCGTTGATGTCGAGTTCCTGCACCAGCGAGTGGAGGTGGCTCACCACTGAGTCGTGCATCAGCTGCTCGTAGGCCTGTCGTGGTGTCAGCAGTCCCCGCGAGGGTATGCTCTGCGCCGTCTCGCCGCTCACTCGCCAGATGGTCTGCATAGAGTCGCCCGCCAATGGCTCGCGGGTGTCAATGATGCCGCGGGCGTAGAGGTTGCTCAGGCGGTTGGCCAGCATCACCTTGAGGTCGCTGCCCTGCAGGGCCGCACTCATGTTGAACCGCTGCTTCAGCAGGCGCACCTGGCGTGAGGGCACGTCTTCAAGCAGTGTGTAGTATGGGTGGTAGTCGGCAAGGGCGGCCTGCCGCTCCTGTTCCAAGGCGGCCTCGCTCTTGTACACGGGGAAGTCGAAGGGTGCCGTAAGGTCGGCATAGTACCAGGGGGTGTTCTTCTCTATCTTGTAGTTGAAGCCCGACTCACGGGGCATGAACCACACAATGATGGCCACGGTTACTATTATGTAGGCAGCGCGCAGGGCTATGTCGCGCCAGGTAAGCTGCATCTTCAGGTTGAAGTTTATCATCGTTGTTTTTTTTCTTTGCACTCGGCAAAATTACACATTTATTTCCAAACGGCCAAGCAATAGCTGATTTTTCTCTGACTACACCTTCGCTCATTATTCATAAGCAGCTACTGCCGCTACTGGTGCTACTGGTGCTACCAAGCTCTTCTTTTCGCGATGGAATGGTGTAATTTTGCGGTATAATTGTCTAAAGAAGGTGCTACCAGAGGTGCTACTCATGCGGAGGCTCCCCACGAGGATGCGGAGGCTCCCCACGAGGATGCGGAGGCTCCCCACAATAATGCGGAGGCTCCCCACGGTAAAGACATGGGGCGGTAGCGCCAGTAGCACCAGTAGCACCAGTAGCACTATACGCGTGAAAGTTTGTTAATTTATCGGGCAAAGCACTACTGCAATCATCTTTTTTTATAACTTTGCAAAAAAGTGAGAGATTCCTTCGAAACAATTGAACAAAAGCAAGTACTAATACTCATTTTTATTCACTAACAACAAAATTAACATGAAGATTTTTACAAAAACCATCCTTGCAGCCTTTGTGGCTATCCTATTTGGGGGGGGTAATGTTCATGCCTTGGAGAGCTACGACTTCCAGGACTTAAGCCAAAAACTTCGGACCCTAAATGGAAATGGTGGTCCGTGGGCTGTTAACGACGGCGGCGACGCAGGCTTCACCATTAACGATGCTGCAATGCACTATCTTGGCGACTACACCGAACAGGGCTTTATCTGGAACCAGCGCTTTGCCTACGAATATGTAGAAGGACGCGGAAAGTTCACCATGCGCAGCAAGTCAGCCTCAAAGGACAAAAACTGCGGCATGTTCTCATGGGACTATGACCACTATTTCTCCATCTTAGACCTTAAGGATGGCGACAAGGTGACAATCACCACACTGGCTGGTACTACCAGCTTCGTCTCAACAAATGTAACTGCCGAGGTTTCGGAGGGCGATGCTGTTGCCAGCGGCACAACCTACACCATCTCCACCACCGAGGAAAGCACCCGTCTCGACATAAAGATGGCCAAGGCTACACTTATTGCTAAGATTGAGATTGAGCCTTACGGTGTTGAGACAGTGCCCGTCATCACCATGACGCCAAAGACTCTGAACCTCATCCCCGGAGCTACCTACAAGCTGTCCGCCAGCGTTTCGCCTGCTGCTGACACGCAGTGGACAAGCAGCAATGAGGCCGTGGCCACTGTGGCTGCCGACGGCACCGTGACTGCCGTTGCTGCCGGCGAGGCTACCATCAGCTGCAGCTGGGCTTCACAGATTTCCGATGCCACTGCCTCTGATGCCTGCGTAGTAACCGTGGCCAACATCAACCTGAATGATTTGACGCTTGCCAAGACTTACGACTTCACCACTATGGGCGATGTCACCCTCGAACTCCAGGAGGAAGCCGCAGGAGCCATCTGGAACGAGGCCAACTCTAAGAACAACAATGTGTTCTATTGCACCAACGAGGGCTTGGAGCTGATTGCCGTACAGGCCGCTGTTGCAAGCAACAAGGGCTGGAGCATCGTTGACGGTCAGGGACTATTCCTCGCCTCTGGTGCCGGCCGCTGCGCTGCCATTGGAGGCATCAAGGCTGGTCAGGTTGTGGAGTTCATCTACACTGGTAATGGCTTCTACACCCGCAGCGATGACGACGGTATCGAGAAGACCGCCCTCAACGAGGGCATTGGCCGCGCCATCTACCTGGCAGAGGCCGACGGCATGATTGGCTTCGAACTGGACAAGGGCAACGCTGTGAAGCAGATAAATATCTACGAGTCTACCGCTACCGGCATTAGCAACATCAATGCCGCACAGAATGCTGACGCCCCCATTTACAATATGGCCGGACAGAAGGTACAGAATGCCGCTGCAAAGGGCCTTTACATCATCAACGGCAAGAAGGTGGTGAAATAAGCCTAAGGCACATAAACAATCTACAAGAAGTGAGCCTCCACGCATGGAGGCTCACTTCTTGTAGTATAATAGACAATGACTGCGGTATGCGGTTCAGGCATCTTCCTGGAAGTCCAAGTCGGCCTCGGCTATAAGGCGCACCTCCTGCACATCAAGGCTGGGCTTGCCCTCCTGCTCTGCCAGCGCACACACATAGCGCGCCACCTCCTCCATGTCAACGTCAACCTCGTCGGCAGTGCTCTCCAAGACACCGCTCTCATAATAATAGGCGGCGATGGCATCGAGCACCCAGCTTAGGAGGCTGTCATCGGAATAGGTGTCCTTGGTGTCAATAGGCAGCACCTGACGGATATAGGCCATCTCGCGCTGCGTCTCCTGCTCGTCAAGGAGTATCTCCTCGTCTATGCTCATTGGGCAAGTGCAGCAAACTTTTCGTCAAACACCTGCTTTGCCACGGCTCCCACGAGTTTGTCCACCACTTCGCCGTTCTTGAAGAAGAGGATGGTGGGGATGTTGCGGATGCCGTACTCGGCGGCCAAGTCCTCGCACTCCTCCACGTCGCACTTGCCCACTACGAGCTTGTCGCCGTATTTCTCTGCCATCTCAGAGATGATAGGACCCACGAGGCGGCAGGGACCGCACCATGTTGCCCAGAAATCCACTACCAAGGGCTTCTGCCCGTTCTTCAGGCTCTCAAAGTTCTCGCTTGTGATTGTTACTTCCATTGTTGTCGTTCTGTTTAAGTTAAACTATTTAGTTATTGGTATACAAGCAAATTCTATGCCAACGTAAAACTGCCGCGGGGAAGGCACATTCTATGACACCCGGATGAGTGTCAGTCCGTCGCGCAGTGGCAGCATCACCTGTTCCGTGCGGGGGTCGGCAGCCACATGGTCGTTGAAGCGGCGTATGCCGAGTGTCTGGTGGTCGCGGTCGTAGGCGGGGTCGGTGACGTGGCCGTCCCACAGGGTGTTGTCGGCAAGGATGAAGCCACCCTTTCTTATTATGGGCAGTATGGCCTCGTAGGCCTCAACGTAGGTGCGCTTGTCGCCGTCGAGGAAGGCCATGTCGAAGGTGACGCCGAGGCGCGGGGCCTCCTTTATGCCGTCGCCAATGATGAGCTGCACGCGGTGGCCAAAGGGTGACGACTCTATCCAGCGGCGGGCAAAGTCCTCCATCTCATCGTCTATCTCGAAGGTGACAATTCGGCAGTCGTCGTCTGCCAGACCCTCGGCCATGCACAGCGCGCTGTAGCCCCCGAAGGTGCCCACCTCAAGCACCTGGCGCGGCCTCACCATCTCCACCAGCATCTTCAGCAGCCTGCCTTGCAGGTGTCCGCTTGTCATGCGTCCGGCCAGCAGCTCCATGTTGGCAGCCCGCCACAGCCGGTACAGATGCTCCGGCTCAGGCGACGTGTGGTCAGTCAGGTATTTTTCAATTATCATTTATCACTTATCATTTTGTGGCGAGACCCGCTATCGCCTCAACGGCCAAGCGGTAGCTGTCCATGCCGAAGCCGCAGATCACACCCTTGCAGGCTGCGCTTATCATGCTGTGGTGGCGGAACTCCTCGCGCTGGTGCACGTTGGAGATGTGCACCTCAATGACCGGCACTTGCAGCGAGCGTATGCAGTCGTGGAGGGCCACCGACGTGTGGGTATAGGCACCGGCATTGAGAATGATGCCCTGCACCTGCCCGAAGCCGGCTTCCTGCATGCGGTTTATCAGCTCGCCCTCAATGTTGCTCTGGTAGTAGTCTATGCTGATGTCGGCATAGCGCTTGCGCAGTTCGGCAAGATAGTCCTCAAACGACGTGCTGCCGTAGATACCCGGTTCGCGCCTGCCAAGCAGGTTCAGGTTAGGTCCGTTTACTATTAAGATGTTCATTGCTATTTAGTTTTTGTTTAATACATACATGCTGAACTCGCAGCCGCAGTAGCGCTGGTTGTAGAAGCCGTACTGCCGCAGCAGCTGTGCACGCCGCTCGCTGAGTCCGCCCTTGCGCCAGTTCTGTGCCCAGAACACGGTGCCGGGCACGGCGCTCTGGGCAGCCATTCCTGCAGCTGTTATCTGCTCAAGGCTCTTCCAGCGCGAAGAGGCCAGCGTGGTGGTGAAGAAGCGCAGGCCCCTTTGGCGGGCCATAAGGGCAGCGGCGGTGAGGCGCAGGGTGAAGCACATCTGGCAGCGGCTGCCGCGCTCTGGCTCCTGCTCCAGTCCGGCAATGCCGCTGAGCCACGCCTGGTGGTCGTAGTCGCCGTCGATCCACTCCACGCCGAGGCTCTCGGCATGGCGCTTGCTCTCCTGCTTGCGTATGTCGTACTCCTGCTGCGGAAAAATGTTAGGATTATAATAGAAGATGGTGGGCTTCACGCCGTTGGCAAGCATCCACTCCACGATGGCGCTGCTGCACGGAGCACAGCATGCATGGAGCAGCACCTCCCTGCATCCCTCTTCTGGCAGCTGTATCGGTGGGGTCTTCAAAGCCTATCTCAGCGTTATCTTCCCGTCGGTGCCAATGACGGCCTGGCTCTGCGGCACGTCGTCAAGGCTCAGCTGGCGCATCTGCCTGATGACGGCTCCCGTGTTGTCATGGCGAGGGCCTACGCCGCGGGTCTGTATCATGGGATGAATCTGGCCGCCGAGGAACTGCCCCGTGGCACGGTTGATTTTTATCTCCACCAGCGGTGCATAGCCTGAAATGCCCGTCAGGCTGACGTTGTAGGCTGTGCAGAAGTTGCCAAGGCTATAGGCAATGAAGCGGCCCTTGTAAACCTCTGTGGCCCTTACCACATGGGGGCCGTGACCGTAGACCACGTCGGCACCGTGGTCAATGCAGAAGTGGGCCAGCTGGCGCAGCGAGCCGCGGTTCTCGCCAAGGAAGGTCTCGCTGCCCTGTGGCAGGTGGCTCTGGGTGCGTCCCTCGGCTCCCCCGTGGAACGACACTATGACCAGGTCGCAGCGGCTCACAAGGTCGTCGACGATGCGACCCACGGTGCCCTCCAGGTCGGTATGTTTCAGGGTGTAGCTGTTGTGGCCAAAGGCACAGATGCCTATCTTCTTGCCATAGCGCTCAATGACGGCGCTCTCCACCCTGCCTGCTATTCCGCTGAAGAGGATGCCCTGTTCGCGGAGGCACTGCTCGGTGCTCTCTATTCCCTCCTGGCCAAAGTCGTTGGCGTGGTTGTTGGCCATGCTCAGGTAGTCGAAGCCGGCCTCCTTCAGCCGCGGGGCAAAGCTGGTGGGAGTGCGGAAGGAGTAGCTGTTGGGACCGCTGCCCTTGGTGCTGCGGCCACCGTCGCACAGTGTTCCCTCAAGGTTGCCTACCGCCAGGTCGGCCCGGCGCAGTATTGGGGCAGCGTCGCGAAACAGGTCGCGGCCCTCGTTCTGGGGAATCATCTGCGTAGGATAGGTGGTACCCATCATAATATCGCCCACCATGGCAATGGTGAGCGTATCAACAGTTTGCGCAGCGGCGCTGCTAAACGATAAGTGACAAATGAAAAATGATAAAGCCGTGCGGCTTAGGAAACGGAAGATTGTCATAGGCTTCTGCTTTTATTATTATTGTACGCGCCTAACACCGATGTAGCGCCTCTGGTAGTAGCCTTCGGTAGACTTGCTTATCTTCACGCCCTGCTTCGTTGAGGCATGGATGAAGGTGAAGACATTGGTTATGGGGTCGTAGTCGAGCACTATGCCTACATGGCCAACGTTACGGCCTGAGTGGGGACTGGTGAAGAACACCAGGTCGCCGGCACGCATCTCATCACGGCTGATGGGGATGTTGCGGGCATACTGCTCGCGCGACGAGGCTCCGATGAAGATGTTGTTCTGCTGCTTGTATACATAGCTGGTGAAGCCGGAGCAGTCGAAGGTGTAGGGACCCTTAGAGCCGTAGACATAACGGGCACCGAGGTGGGAGATGGCCTCCTGGATGAGGTTGGCTGTCATCACCTCGTCGTAGTTCAGGTTGTCGCCGCCGTTGGTGTAGAGAAAGTCGTAGTTGCCTATTTCCTCATCCTCCTCGTCGAAGTAGTATGGCAGCTCATTGTCGCCATCGGGCAACAACTGCTGGGCAGCCACTGGGGCAGCGGTTAGGAACATAGCGGACAACATACAGGATAATAGCTTTCTCATCATCGTTATTTAGGTATTGTTTGCCGTAGGCGGATTAAAAACGAGTGCAAAGGTACTAATATTCGTCGGGAAACGGGTCAAGCATTAATTTCTTTTGCACTCTTTTAACAGTTACGTTGCTTCTGTTATGAAAAATATAGTTATCTTTGCACCCGAAATTCAAGGGGTGCCCGTTTTCTTGGCGGGCTGAGATGATACCCTCAAACCTGATCCGGACCATACCGGCGTAGGGATGAATGACCATCAAATAAAGCCCCTCTTTTATTAACATATCGTATAAAAACCACGGATTTAAGGATTTATGGGATTCCACACTTTGGCGATAAAGCCGCAGTCGGCAGATTACACGGATTATTACGCCAGAGAAAATCGCGGCTTTAGCCGCTGTAATCCTTATTAATCCTTTGTTGGGAATAGTGGTGGAAGAAGAAAATCCACAAAATCCGTTAATCCGTGGTTTAATATAGAACTCAAAAACTTGGAATAATTATAGTAATAACAAAAAAATGAAGAACAAGAAGACATTTTTACTCATGGCTGTGGCAACAGCGGCCGTAGTCACCGTTGCAGCACAGACAGCAGACAGCCGCGACTCGCTGAAGATGGAGCACCTGCAGGAAGTGGTGGTGAGCGGAGTGAGGGCACAGAAGAATGCCCCCTACGCCACGGCAAACATAAACCGCGTGGAGCTGGCACAGTTCAGCACCAGCGGCCAGGAGCTGCCCTTCCTCTTTGCCCGCACACCCGGAGTGCTGGCCTGGAGCGAGAACGGCCTCGGCACCGGCACTACCTACATGCGCATTCGCGGAGCCGGCGACTCGCGCATAAACATCACCCTCGACGGCGTGCCCCTGAACTCGCCCGAGGACCAGTGCGTGTTCTGGGCAAACATGAACTCCTACGCCTCGCTTCTTGGCAGCGTGCAGATACAGCGCGGCGTGGGCACCAGCACCAACGGCGACGGAGCCTTCGGAGGCACCGTGGCCCTGTCAATGAAGTCGCCCATGCAGAGGCCATCGGCAGAGGTCAGCGCCAGCTACGGCTCGTATAACACCCGCAACCTTGGAGGCAGCTTCAGCACCGGCATCATGGGCAATCACTGGATCCTGGACGGAGCCTACCACGAAACCAGCACCGACGGCTTCATCCACGGCACCAACGGCCGCTCTGGCAGCTACTACGGCGGCCTCACCTACACTGCGTCGGATGGTTTTGCCATCCGATACAAGAACATCGGCAACTTCGAGAAAACCGGCCAGGCCTGGAACGGCGTCACCGCCGGCACCAACGACCTGAGCATCATGGACGGCACCTATGGCACCGCCACCGGCATCAAGGAGTACAAGGACATGTACGACCGTGGCCTGGGCCGCTTCAACTCGCTCTACGAGGAGATGATAATAGGCGACGACGGCACCTACACCACACAGCGCTACCAGATGGCCGACGGCTCGCTGTGGGACCGCACCACCGACAATTTCCACCAGAACCACAACATCCTGTCGTTTGCCTGGCAGGCCACCCCGCACCTGAGCACCACGGCATCGCTGCACTACACCTACGGCCACGGCTACTACAGCGAGTTCCGACCGCAGAACAAACTGTCAAAATTCGGCCTCACAGCCACCGATGCCGAGGGCAGCAACATCAAGCGCACCGACTTCGTGCGTGAAAAGGGCCTCACACAGCACACATACGGATTCCTGTGGAACCTGAGCTACAAGGACCAGCGCTGGGACGTCATCGGAGGCTTCAGCCTGCAGGAGTTCCAGGGCAACCACTTCGGATACATCACCTACATGGCCAACGACGCAGTGAGGCAGAAGTACATGCAGCAGGGCGACTACAAATACTATGACAGCGACGCCACGAAGTTCGACGGCAACGTGTTCCTCAAGGCTGCAATGCACCTCACGCAGCAGTGGGATGTGTTTGCCGACTTGCAGTACCGCGGCGTGAACTACTGGACGGCAGGCATCAACGACAAGTTCTACGACGATGAGAGCGGATACTACAACCAGCCGCTCAACATTCGCAAGAACTATGACTTCTTCAACCCCAAGGCCGGCATAAGCTGGCATCAGGGTCCGCACCATGCCTACGCCTCTGTGGCCATGAGCCACCGCGAGCCTGAGCGCAACAACTACACCGACAACGGCTCCTACCCCGCACCGAAGGCTGAGCAGCTGAAGGACTTAGAGCTGGGCTACACCTTCAACGAGCCAGGCCTGCGCTTTGGCCTCAACGGCTACTACATGAAGTACACCGACCAGTTTGTGCAGACGGGCCTGCTGAGCGACATCGGCGAGAACCTTACCACCAACATCAAGGACTCCTACCGCATGGGCATTGAGCTTCAGGGCGGAGTGGACATCACGTCCTGGCTGAGCATGGAGTTCAACGCTGCCTTGAGCCAGAACAAGATAAAGGACTTCGACGAGGTGGTGGAGGACTGGGACAACGGCACGACCACCATCCACTACGACAACTCCACGCTGGCCTTCTCGCCCTCGCTGATTGCCAACGCATTCATTGACGCCCACTACGGCGGCTGGCGCGCTGTATGGCACACGCAGGACGTGAGCCGTCAGTACCTTGACAACACCGAGTGCAAGGACCGCTCGCTGCCTGCCTACAGCACCAGCAACATCCAGCTGAGCTACACCCTGCGTCCACAGAGTCTGCTGCGCGAGGCCGTCCTCTCACTGAATATTAATAATGTGTTCGACAGCCACTACGCCGCCAGCGGGTGGGTGTACAGCGCCATCTATGCCAGCGGTGGCCACGATAACGACAACCGCTACTACCAGATAGGTTTCATCCCCATGTCCGGGCGCACCGTGATGGGCAGCGTTACACTACGCTTCTAAGACATGGAGTTCCTTGCCGACCATTGGCTTGACATTCTTACTACGGTACTCGGCCTGATTTACATCTGGCTGGAGTACCGTAGCAACATACTGCTGTGGTATGTAGGCATAATCATGCCGGCCCTTGACATATTTCTCTACTGGGACAAGCAGTTCTTCGGCGACTCGTTCATGGCGGCCTACTACACCGTGGCACACCTCTGGGGCTACATAAAATGGAAGTGGAACCCGAAGTGGACAGTGCTTAACAAGGAACGGGCTGGCGGCAGCACGGCCCTGGCCATAAGCCACATGCCCGTTCGCTTCTACCTGCCTGCCACGGTGGTGTTCCTGGCCATCTGGGCCGCTACGTGGTGGGTGCTTACCACCTACACCCGCAGCCCTATTCCCGTGGCCGATGCCTTTACAAACGCCATGAGCTTCGTGGCACTATGGGCCTTGGCACGCAAGTACGTGGAGCAGTGGATAATGTGGATTGTGGTAGATGCCGTCTGTGCCTACCTCTACGCCGTGAAGGGCATTCCCTTCAAGGCATGCCTCTACGGCCTCTACGTCGTCATTGCCGTCTTCGGCTACAGGAAGTGGCTCTCACAGATGGCACAGGACAAAACATAAAAAGAAAATCCCCTTTTCTTTTGCTTTTTCGCTTCTTTATTTGTAATTTTGCAGCGCTAACTAATCAACCGCTACTAAATCAACAATGAAGAAACTACTGACTATTTCTCTCTTGGCCCTATTACAGCTTATGCCTGCAACGGCTGTTGCCCAGTCGCAGGACTCTGCACGCTACCAGATAGGCGTGTGCGACTGGATGGTGCTCAAGAGGCAGAAGCTGGGCGAGTTCCAGCTGGCCCACGACCTGGGCTGCAACGGCATAGAGATAGACATGGGGGGGCTTGGCCAGCGCGACTCCTTCGACAACAAGCTGCGCAACCCGCAGGAGGCTGCCCATTTCAAGCGCGTGGCCGACTCGCTTAGCATCGCCATCGGGGCTGTAGCCATGAGCGGCTTCTATGCACAGGACCTTACACAGCGCAATAACTATATGGACCTCGTGGAGGACTGCTTCAACACCATGG
This sequence comes from Prevotella sp., assembly GCA_017455495.1. Taxonomy (GTDB): domain Bacteria; phylum Bacteroidota; class Bacteroidia; order Bacteroidales; family Bacteroidaceae; genus Prevotella. Next base: position 1,643 of record JAFTAR010000097.1, on the reverse strand, counting down.
ACCTCATGGGCAATGTGCGTGTGGCATTCCTTCCGCTGGGCGGCTGCGGCAACAACTGGGCCACCGACCGCGACAAGCGACGCGAGGTGGTGAGCCGGCTGCACCAGATAGGCGAGCGCGCCAAGGCTCGCGGCAAGGTGGTGGGCATCGACACTCCTCTCGACGCACAGGGCAACCTTAAGCTGCTGCGCGAAATAAGGAGCGAGGGCATCAGCATCTTCTATAAGCTGCAGACGGCCGTGGAACTGGGCCTTGACATTGCCAAGGACATGCGCCGGCTTGGAGCCAGGAACATCTGTGCCATTCATGCCTCTAACACTGATGGCGTATGGCTGCGCAACGACTCGCTAATAGACATGGCTGCCATAAAGCAGGCTCTTGACCAGATGCAGTGGAGCGGATGGATGTTCGTGGAGCGAAGCCGCGACACTTCGATGGTGCGCAACGTCAGGATGAACTACGGCTCAAACGTACACTTCCTGCGCACTACGTTCCAAGGAAGCTACCCCGCACCAAAGGTGGCTATGGACAGTGCAGGGCGGCCAGCTGACTACGTGCAGACCATCATCAGCCGCTCGCAGAAAGTCACCGACCAGCTGAGCATCACCTGGACTCCCCTGGGGCAGAACGTGCTCAACATTGTGTGCAACCACTACTTCATGCTAAACGATATCTATGCCGAGCGCGACTCCTTGCGCAATATTGACCGCCAGCTGGCCGATGCACAGGCGGAGCAGAAGCTGTACCGCAAGCACTTCGCCTTCGATGCCGACCTCTCGCTCTACCTTACCCCTCAGCAGATTGAGACGGTGAAGGATGTTCTGACCTACAACGTGGTGAAGGTTACATACGACGCCCAGTGCGACATGATTCCCACTCTTACCGACGAGGAGAAGGCTCAGATTCTGGCATGGCTGAAGGAGGCCCGCGAACTGGCCATTGATGCTGAGAGTTCGCGCAAGAAGCATGAGGTATTCGGGCGCTACAAGGGGCGCATCAACAACTACCTGTCGCGCCGTGGCTACGACCTGAACCGCGAGCGCGAGCAATGGTATGAAAGGGTACGCGCCCGTGGCGGCCAAATCTAATATCACCCAAATTCCACCTCACCCACAACACCCACTTTACCCACCTCCCCCATAACAATGAGAAAAGTACTCTTCACAGCCCTTTCCTTACTCTCTTCCCTCGCCCTTAACGCCCAGCAAGGCATCACCGCCACGGGCAGTAGCCGTCACGCCGTGATGACCAGTGTGCCACTGAGCAGCGTACAGTGGACAGGCGGCTTCTGGGCCGACCGCTTCCAGGTGCTGAGCCACACCAGCTTGCAGAGCATGTGGCAGACATGGCAAAGCCCGCAGGGCAAAGGCTTCAACAACTTCCTCATCGCCGCCGGCGAGATTCAGGGCGAGCACCACGGCCCTCCATTCCATGACGGCGACATGTACAAATGGCTGGAGGCAGTGGCCTCGGTCTACGCCGTCAACCACGACCCTGAGCTGGATGCCATCATGGACCGCTTCATCGGCCTTGTACAGAGGGCGCAGCGCCAGGACGGCTACATCCACACCCCCGTCATCATCCGCGAGCGCAACGCCGCCGCAGCCACCCCCATCGCAGCCACCCCCATCGCAGCCACCCCC
>JAFTAR010000096.1 GCA_017455495.1 Prevotella sp. | reverse complement strand
GGTATAATAGCTTCCTGGCTCACCGGCGGCACGACCTTGGCAGTAGGCCCTATACCCGGCCACACGAACCTTCATCGTCGCCATGTATTTCAGGCGCAGGGCGGGCTTGCCCAACGGCTGCCCCTTGTGTTCCTGGCTCACTACCACAAAGCCCTTCTTTGAATAACGGCGCATCATCGACATTACCGCCTCATAACTCCACCCGTAGAGGTCACAAGCGGCCTGAAAGGAGTCCATGACCACAAAGCACGCGCTCTTCGCACGGCTCAGACGCTCGTCAACCTCCTCCGGCGTTTCGTCGGTCACCACCGTAAACTTGCCCTGCACCTCGCTCATGTGGAGATACTGGAGGCGACGCTGGAACTCCTTGTCAACGCCCTCCTCATAGCTCAGGTAAAGCACAGGGCCATACTCACACAGCTTCTTCGCCAGCTGCATCACAAACGAGCTTTTCCCGCTGGCACTCATGCCTTGCACAAGCCACATCGAATTCACGGCGGGGTTGCCGAAAACCGACAACCACGCGCCGCTCCAGTCGAAGCAGTCATACTTCTTCTGCTCAATGTCCTTGGGGGTGTATGCTCGCTTGCTCATGACCGCTTCGCCTTTTCTATCTCAGTATATACGCGCCGCAAACCGCCACCGCTCTTGCGGGCAATCATTCCGGCATCGACACCCTTCGGGGCATTGGCCTCGGCCACCACGCGGGCCTGCTGCAGCAGAAATGCCTCTCGCTCCTTGCCCTCGTCTGGAGTGACCTTGCAGAACCTGTCACCGTAACGGCTCAGCATTTCGGCATAGCCCACTTTCTTGCCCTCAACATTACGGCCTATCTTGGCACGCAAACCATCGGCTCCCATCATGTACCAAGCGCAGCAACGCTCCGTGGCGTTCCAAAGGGCCTTCAGCTCTAAGAAAGCCTCGTAGGCCAGGTCACCGGCCTCGTCAAGCACTATCAAAGGCTGCTCCACTGTCCTGATGTAATAAACCAGGTCTTCGTAAACGTCGCCGAAAGTGCCGTTGGCACTCACGCCAAACTCCTTTGCTATCTTCCGCACCAGCGCACGCTTGGTCTTCACCTGTGAGCAATCCACATAGACGGCGTTCTTGTGGCTCTTCACATACTCCCTAGCGGTGAAAGTCTTGCCGATGCTCGGCATGTCGCACATGATGGCACTAAGGCTGCCATTCTGGCAAGCCGTCAACTGTGCCCAGATGTACTTGAACGTCGCCGTCTTGGCGGCCTTCCACTCCATGCCGGGACGCAGCTCAACGCCCAGCCTCCGAGCCATAGAAATCCAGTTGGCCTCGCTCAGCTGCTTCTCAGTGACACCCTTGCGGAGGGAACTGTAAACGGCACTCGAAATACCCAGGCTTGCAGCGTGCTTCGCGTCGCTTGGATAGTTCACGCGGTTGGCCTCAATCGCGGCCAAAATCCGCTTCTTAATCTCACTTGTAATCTCCATTGTAACTATGTTTAAATATGATATAATCGTCGTTTAAAGGTCTGCCAAAGCGTCTGCCTCATCCTTGAACTGATAGACGGTTGGCACTGTGTCCGGCTGCATATCTTCGGACTCAGCCGCAAAGTCCGCTGTTTTGTCTGTGTCGGTCTCTTTTCTCTCCGGGGACTTAGTCATAATGCCCACCCGCGAAATCGCGTTGTCGCGCACGTATTTGCCGAAATTGGCTATTCTCTTCTGCTGCTCCACGAACACCTCCCGGTCTGCATCCGTCTGCTCAGCGTCGGCGGTGTTGAACGTCCCCACGTCCTGGAGCTTGTCCACCATCATGTCGTTCTGGTAAATCCAAACGTCCGTGGCCTCGCCCTGCTCGTTAGTCAGGTAGTAAGCCTCAACCTTGAAGTCATTAGGCGACAGCTTCTCAATCACCTCCACCTCGCTCAGCCACCAGTCCTTACCCTGTACACGGCAATAGCTGTTCCTGCGAACAGAGGTCGACACATGCTCACCCACGTACCTCGCGCATATCGCCCTGTCAAGGGGCTTCAGCGTCGGGTTCATGTTCTCCACAAGCACCTGCCACCGCGTCATGCCCTTGTATTTCTTCTGGTTCGGGTGCAGACGGCTGTTGAACTCCTCCACATCCTTCATGTCCTCGGCAATGAGCTGCTCCCAGGTGTAGTACTCCTT
>JAFTAR010000095.1 GCA_017455495.1 Prevotella sp. | reverse complement strand
GGCACTTCTGACATTCGTGTTTACACGGAGGCAATAGAACAGGGTTCTGGTAACTGGATGAGTGCTACCTATGCTTATGACTCAGAGATTCAGATGTCATACAATAGTACCATGAAGGCTGCTCCTGTGGCTTACTTCACGTTGGCCGCTGAGCCTGCTACCATCGCCGGTACGGTGAAGGATGCAGCCGGCGCAGCCATCGAGGGCGCTACCGTGACGCTCGTCAGCACCGACGGCGACAACATCCAGTACACGGGCACGACCGACGCTGAGGGTGCTTACAGCATCAACGTGATTCAGGCAACACGTAAGTACAATGTGACTGTTACCAAGGACAACCAGGAAGACTTCGAGGACAACGTTACCATTGACGGCACAGCCCACAACTACATGCTGCTCGACGTGGTGACGCTGGCAGAGGACCAGACTGAGGCCATTACTGACAAAGCCAGCGCTATCGTGAAGATTGACCGTGCATTCAAGGCCGGCTGGAACGCAGTTGTCCTGCCCATTGATATCACCGCTGATGAACTTGCTGCCATCGATGCCGACTACGAGCTGGTTTCCTACGTTGGCGACGAGGGCACCGACGCTGTCACCGTTAAGTTTGCCCCAGTAACCGACGGCATAAAGGCCGGCGTGCCCTACATGCTCTTTCTGAACAACGCCGTAAGCGGCCTGAAATACAAGAAGAGTGTCAGCACCACCATCACCAATGCCACTGGCACCATCTTCGACTTCGTGGGTGTCTACACTCAGACCACCACTGCCGACGGCGACTACATCGTTCAGGGTGGCGAGTTCCGCAAGGCAGGCACTACCAACTGGGTGCTTCCTTTCCGTGCTTACCTGAAGCTGAAAGCCGGCGCAACAGCCCGCAGCATCAACTTCGAGGTGGTTGACGGCAACACCACCACTGCCATCGACGCTGCTGAAATAAGCGGCCTTGAGGTTGAGGGCGCCTACAACCTGAACGGTCAGAAGGTGAACAGCCTGAACCGCAAGGGCCTCTACATCATCAACGGCAAGAAGGTGCTGGTGAAATAAGCAGAAAAGAACAATGTGTAACCCTAAAAAGTAAACAACATGAAAAAGGTATATATTTCACCAAGCGCCAACATACAGCTCTTACAGACAGACACGCTGCTCAACGCATACTCTATTACAAACATAAGTGGCACGAGCCATGATTTAATATGGTCTGACAAGGCAGCAGATAATACTGGCAGCGACTCGCGCTACCGCAACAGCTTGTGGGACGATGACGAGGACGATTTAGAATTCTAACCAATAGTCTTCATGAGAAACAGAGAGGGAATGTGCGCCATACAGGGGGGCACATCCTCTCTGTTTCTTCAAGAACGACAGCAACAAACAAAGACAACACATGAAGAGATTACAACTGACACTTTTGGCCCTGCTGGCTCTTACCGCCGGCAGTGCACAGACTATACTCACCGAGGACTTCGAGACGGGCAACACCGGCAGCAAGCCGACACCTGTAGCCGCAGGCGAAGGCTGGACGGTGGTGAACGGATATACCGGCGAGAACGCCAACTATAACTGGCACAACTACTACCACGACCCGGAGAGCCAGACCGGACCCACTATCAGCGGGGCCTGCTGCGCCGCCGTGGATGCACCAATCAACACAAATCCCGTGGACGGCAGCGGACCTCGCGAAGAGATACTGCTGTCACCAGAGCTTACACTTGACGACACCTACCAGCTGCAGTTCACCTGGAAAGTGAGTCCCATGAATGCCATGGACAACTCACGCTATGACCTGCAGGTGCGCGTGGTGACCGGCGGCAACCTGCAGACGGCAGAGACAGTGTTCAGTATCCAGAACGAGCAGATGCTTCGCGAGAGCGGTGTCACAGTGTTCCCCATAGAGACCTGGGATCCCCACACCTCCCGCATAGACCTGAGCGACTGGAAGGGCGAAAAGGTACAGCTGGCCTTCGTATACAAGATGTTCGCTCAGAGTGGCAACGTGGCATGGATTGACGACATCTCCGTGACACGCCACACTCCTCCCACAGGGCCACAGGCTTCAGTGACACTCGACCGCTACAACTTCGGCGACATATTCATAGGCGAGAAGAAATACTCTGACGTCATCACCCTGACAAACACGGGCAAGGACGGACTGAAGATAACGGGCGTGGACTTCCCCGGCGGCATCGGCATCAATATCAATACCGAGGCAGTGAACCTCCGCACCTACGAGCACGTGGACTTCCAGCTCACCTACACCGCTGCCATGACATCGGCCGCACAGGGCAATGCCGTGATTCACACCACCGGCGGTGACATCGTCATTGCCTTCACGGCACAGAAGCAGCTGCTGCCCGAGAATGCCATGCTTGAGACCTTCGAGACCTATTTCCCGCCCGCAGGATGGAAAAACAACGGCTGGAGCTGGGTGGCAACCGCCATTGAGGGCGACCACAGCGTCTATTGTGGCGGCAACTTCTCGGCAGCCTACCTGCGCTCGCCGCGACTGGACCTGAGTGACGGCGGCACTGTCACATTCACCTACTATAACCAGTATGACGGCGACTACGCTCCCGAATATGACATTGAGCTGCAGGTGAGCTACGACGGCGGCGACAACTGGACAACGAAATGGACTAGCGACTATGAGAATGGTCTGAACCAGCTGCTCACACAGACCGTAGACCTTGGCTTGGGAAGCGACGATAGCTACATACGCTGGTACTACCCCGCTGTGGAGACCGACGACGAGGGAGCCTACGACCACTCTAACTTCACGCTCGACCGCGTGCTGCTGCCCAGTGTATACGGCATGGACGGCGTGCCCACTGGTGCCACTATCATAGCACCGGCTAACAACGCCACAGATGTCTATCCCGTCGACGTAGTGCTGCAGTGGGGACCGGCACAGTTTGCCACGGGCTATAAGCTCTATGTAGGTACAAACAGCAGCGCCAACGACCTCATAGAAGACCTGAACGTGGGCAACGCACTGACATATACCATCCCCGGCCGACTGGCCTACGAGACGCAGTACCGCTGGAAGGTAGTGCCCTACAACGACAAGGGCGAGGCTACCACCGCAAGCACTTGGCGCTTCACAACCCAGCCCGATGCATCGGTCATGGACTTCCCTTGGGAGGAGAACTTCGATGCCTGCACCAACACCAATCCTGTTCCCACAGGATGGCTGAGCACCACCACCGAGCAGTGGGAGAACCGCCGCTGGATGCCAAACACCCTCTTTGGCTATGGCGGCAAGGGAGCCTGCATGGCAACGGGCTGGATGTATGCCGGTAACTACTCTACTCTGACAACGCCGGAGTTCACGCTGCCTGCCGACGGCATGAGCATGAGCATCAGCTTCGTGTGGGGCGACGAGCATCCCCGCAGCCTCATTATTGACGAAACCGGCCTGCTGAAAAAGCAGAACGTTGAGGGCGGCAACGGCGTGAGCGACGTGGTGTTCGAAATCTGTGTGGACGGCCAGTGGCTGCAGCTGTCCTACCTGTCGGAGAACTTCAACAGCGACGGCGAGACAAAATACTGGCGCAACGAGCATATCGACCTTACCGAATATGCCGGCAAGACCGTGCAGTTCCGCTGGGTTAACCACAGCTACAGCGGCAGCCACAATGCTGCCTCGCTTGACAATGTTGTCATCAACGGCTTCATGCCCGACTATGCTGAGTTCAACAAGGACGGATGGGAGGCCGGACGCGTGAACCATGGCAAGGCAGTGAACAGCGGCGACCAGTTCACACTGCTCAACCGTGGCAAGAACGACCAGACGGTGAAGGCCGTCACCTTCTCTACAGAGAATTTCGAGGCTTCACTCATGGCAGGCCAGAATGTGAAGGCCGCAGAGGGCATCACCTTCAATGTGCAGTTCAACGCCAAGGAGGCTGTAGGCACTGTGAGCGACGTTATGACCGTGGAGTTTGAGAGCGGCCTTAAGGCCTACTTCCCTGTCAGCGGCGAGGCCCTGGCCAAGGATGTGCTCTTCTATGGCTTCGAGCCCAACCCGCTGGACTACTCCTGGAAAGAGGACTTCACCATGATTGATGCCGACAACCGTATCAACCATGAGCTGGGCTACTACCTCACCGTGGTGGAAAACGACGGCGGCCGCTATGCCTTCACGCAGGTGACAAACAACAATACCAACATGCTGGCCGCACACAGCGGCACGCACACCATCGCTGCCGCAGCCCCCGACGACCTGTCGGCTGCCAACGACTGGATCATCAGCAAGCAGCTCACCTTCGGTGCCAACGGCAGCTTTGACTTCTATGCCCGCAACCTCGGCACTATAAATACTGTGTTCATCGGCGATAACGACCTCCACCGCGTGCAGGTGCTCGTCAGCGAAGACGGCAACACCAATACCGCCAACTTCAAGACCGTCATGGCCGACACTGAGATGCCCTATCTGGCAGAGAACGAATGGAATCACTATACCGTAGACCTCTCAGCATACGCCGGAAAGCCCATCTACGTAGCCCTGCGCCACACCACAGTGTCGGCCAATGCCTTGGCCTTCTTCGATGACTTCACCTTCAGCGGCCTCTCTGGTGAAATGACTGCCATTGATGCCGCCAATGCCGATATCAGCGGCAGCGTGAGCGTGTGGAGCATGGGAGGCTTGCAGGTGGCCGAAGGCAATGCCCGCATAGTGCTGAACCAGCTGCCCAAGGGCATCTATGTAGTGAAGACTGCCGATGGCGAGGCTGTGCGCGTAATACGCAAGTAACCTTCGAACTCTAAACTCAAACGAATGAGACAACAGAGATTCTTTCTTTCGCTGTTGATGCTGCTGACCCTGGGCCTGCATGCCTACGGCCAGCAGCGCAACAAGCAGCTGACCATCCAGGTGACATCCGTTGACGGTGACAACCTGGATGGTCAGCCATTAACGCTGATGCAGGCTGACTATGCCGTTAGCTACGGCGCGCTGACGCTCAACGCCGACGGACAGTGCAGCCTCAAGGTGTATGGCGGCAATCACAGCCTCACCATTGACCGGCCGGGCTTCAACATTCTCCAGCATGAGTTCTACATAGACGAAGAGGCCACAGAGGCTACCGTACAAGTAGCGCTGACCGAACGTACACGCCAGCCATACGCCCTAACGGCACGCCCCCTGCACGATGCCTATACAGGACGCAATGACATCAGCCTGTCGTGGAACATAGAGCAGCCTGCCTTTTTCGACGACTTTGAAAGCTATGAGCCGTGGGCCATAAGCTTTGGAGAGTGGACGGGCATTGATGCCGACCAGGCTGCCGCAGCACCACTGCTGGGAAGCTATCCCAACCGTGGGGTGATGCAGTATGCGCAAATCATAAACCCGCTGACAGTGGAACCTACGTGGTGGTACGACTACCCAATTCTGCGCCCCTACGACGGTCAGCAGTACGTGGGCTTTACCCGAACAAACAGCGGTCAGGCCAACGATGACTGGCTCATCTCGCCCATTGTCGGCGTAGGCAATGAAAACGTGTTGCAGTTCATGGGCAAGGCCGGCGACCAGTTTGCCGAGCGCTTCATGGTCTATATCACCACACAGACAGACAACCCCCGGCAGCAGGACTTCACGCGGATAGATCAGGGCAACTTTGAGACGGCCGACTATCGCGGCTGGCATCAGTATACCTACGACCTCTCTGCATACGCAGGAAAACAGGTGAAATTTGCCATACGTTGTATCAGCGACTATAATCGCTACGGGTCGTTCATGCTTATGATTGACAATGTCTACGTGGGGCAGGAGCAGACCAGTGCGTTCGCCCGCCGCTCGCACGCCAATCCCAATGAGCACTTCACCATACTGCTCGACGGCGAGCCTGTAGGCTTTACTGACAGCTATTCCTATATTATAAATAATGTGTCGGCAGGAAACCATGAAGTTGGCGTTCGCGCCGGTTATATAAATGCAGTGAGCGATGTCACCACTACTACGGCTATAGTTCCGGGAGAGGAAAACTATGCCCGAGTGGACTTTAGTGTTGCGGCCAAAAGCGTGGCCAGCCCCGACGGGCAGCAGCTGCTCTTAGTGAGCCGCAATACCGCCCAGACCTACACCCTCACCGTCAGCGACGGGGAGGCTGTAATGGCATCGCTGCCCCTTGGCACTTACGAGCTGCATGTGGAGGAGGGCGCGTTCGAGGCATACAGCCAGACTGTTGACGTACAGGCCGACACCACTGTCAACATAGTCTTGAGCGACTGCATACGCAACCCTTGGAACATCACAGCCATAGTAGCCGATGACGGCAGCCTGAGCCTGCGCTGGAACCAGGAACTGACATTTGAGGACAGCTTTGAGGACTACGACGACTTCGCGACAGGCAGCTTCGGTGACTGGACAACCATAGACGGCGACCGTCAGCCTGTCTACCCCATAGCCCTTGGCAGTGCTACAAATATCGTGTCGTTTCCCGGTTCGGGAACAGCCAACAACCCCACAGCCATTGCGCCCATGGTTTTCAACCCATGGAACACCGTGCCGGCCATGCTGCCCACAGACCCTGCCATTGCCGCTCCTACAGGCGACAAAACGGTGATCTTCTTCTCGCCGCAGCGTGTCACTGCCGATAAATGGCTCATCTCGCCGCTGCTCACCATTCGCGAGGACTACCAGCTGAAGCTTAAGGCAAAAGGCTATTCCAGCATGTATCCTGAGTCCATGGAGTTCTGTGTCAGCAGCGGCAGCACTAATCCCGACGACTTCACCGTTCTCAGCAGGACGGATGCCCTGAGCAGCGAGGCATGGGCCGTGTATGCCACCGACCTCTCCGCATACGCCGGTGAGCAGGTGCGCCTCGCTGTGCACTACATCTCTACCGATGCCTTCCTGGCACAGATTGACGACTTCAGCGTAGGGCCAGAGGACGGCCAAGGCGAGACGGTGGACTATGGCAACATTGTGCGTTTTGACATCTATCTTGACGGTACTAAGGTAGGCGAGAGCACCATTCCTGCATATGTCGTCGCAGAGCTGCCGTCCGGCCACCATGTGATAGGTATCCGCGCTGTTTATCTTGAGGGAGAGTCGCAGATGGTAGAATATGAGATTGACGGGCCGTCGGCCATCTGTGACGTTATGGTGGGCGGCACCACCGGCAACCGTATCACCGACCTCATGGGGCGGAGCGTCAGTAATCCCCGCCACGGCGTCTACTTGAAAGACGGAAAGAAAATAATATTCTGAGCATATATGTCAAGACAATTCATATCATTCATCCTATCGGCTGTGGCAGTCATCACTGCCACAGCCCAGCCTTTGCGTGTGGAAGGACTAAGCAGCACTCAGCGGGTGCTGGGCTATACCCTCACCGACGATATAGACATAAACGGCGCTATGTTCGACCAGGTGGGCACCTTCTCTATTGGTGCCCTGATTGGTTCCGACATGTTGCAGCCATACTCCGGCTGCCGCGTGGTGGGCATGCGGGTTGCAGTGGCGCAGAACCTGGGCCGTGTGCGTACCTTTATATATGACGCTAATGACAACTTCAGCGTAGTCCACGAACAGCGGCAACGCCTCTACGAGGGTTGGAACAACATCTTCTTCAATGGCGACGGCTACGCTATTGATGGCGCAGAGTCGCTTTTCTTCGGCTTTGACTATGAAGAGACCCAAGCCATGGTTGATGCTGGTGAAGGCGGACTGGCCTGTGTGGGTGATGACACCGATGGGGCCTTCTACCTGTATGGCAACTATGGGTCGGGGCTGGCTCTCTACAGCATCGGGGGAGCGGGCAAGCTCTGTGTGCAGCTCATTGTTGACGTGAGCAGCCTGCCCCAGAACGACATGGCCATTACATTCTTCGACACCGGCTTCAAATACAAGATGCCCGGGGAGTCAATAGACCTGTTGGCCACCTTTGTCAATGTGGGCCGCGACACTATCAGCAACTATGATGTCAGCCTGCAACTTGACAATGATACTCCTGTGGCATATCATCAGGAGATGCTGCTTCCCGATGGATACCAGGACACGTGGAAAACAACGTTCAGCCTGCCTGAAGACATTGGAACCGGCATGCACACATTGACACTTTCCCTGTCGGCTGCCAATGGTGAGCAGCTGCACGAGGGGCGAAGGCAACAGATGAACTTTGCTGTCTACCGCAACTCTATGCAGCGTTCTAAGGTCTACCTTGAAGTATATACCGATTCGAGGTCTCCTCTGTCTGCTATGCTTAACAATGCCGTGGCTGCCATGACAAACAGCTTCCCTCATGCATGTGTGGTAAACGTTCACAGCCAAGGTACGCCGCTTGCCATTGAAGAATCTTCCTATCTGGAGCAGCTCTATGCCTACACCTACCCGTCGTTTACTGTCAACCGCTCCTATTTCCCCGGTGAAGCCTACATAGCCTACGACATGAACGACTACCTGCCCGTGTTTGACACCAGCATGAGTGCGGCCATACTTGGCGATATCGTGGCACAAGACTTAGCTACTCCATCGTTTGCCAGCATAAATCTCAGTGGTAGCTACGACGAGATGACACGGCAGTTGACTATAGATGCTGAAGGCGAACTGCTGCCAGAGGCGGCTGCTATCTACGGCGACCTTGCCTTGACGCTCATAATAACAGAGGACAACGTGCGCAGCCCGCAGGTGGTATACAATGCCGTCACCCAGCGCTCAACGACCAATGCCGCCTATAACCATAACCATGTATTGCGTACATTTGTAACACCGCCAACCGGTTTGTCGATAAACACTGATGGTGACAGCTACTCGGCTCGTTTTGAGACAACGCTCAATGCCGACTGGCAGACCGACAACATCAGTGTTGTTGCACTGCTGACAAAGGCTGCCGACGAGGTGACCGTAGACAATGTAAAGGACATGGACATTGTCAATGCCACCAGCATCAGTATTGCCGAAATAAATACACTGGGCATAGAGACTGTTGATGCAGACGGCATCACCACGGTTCAGTCATGCTATGGCTCTGACGGTTGCCTGCACTCCGTCCCTGTTCGCGGTCTGAACATCATCCGGCACAGCAACGGCACAGTCCGCAAGGTAATAAGATAATTCGCAAAAGGCAGAAGCAGGAACTTTATTCTGTAGTGTCGTGCTTGCGGTAGTAGCTTTGCTGCTCAGTGCCGAAGCTAAGCACCAGCGAGTCGTCCTTGAGCATGACGAGGCTTGCCGTGTCCTGTCCAATGAACTGTGACACTCCGGCCGAGTCGGTGATGCTCTGTATAAGCAGTAGGTGGCCGTTGTTTATGCACCACTGGCGGTATAGCTTTATCGGAGGGTATTCTATCGGGCTGTCGGTGCCGGTGTTCTGCTGCTGGTGCCAGATGGGCAGTGCCATGCTGTCTATTTTCAGCGTGAAACCATATTCCAGGGCCGTCTCCAACAGCTGTCTCACCGAGTCAGGAAGCGACTCCAGCACCTGTTCCTCTGTCATACCTTCCATGTCGGCCCTCTGGCGCAGCATCGGCTTTTGCAGGTAGCACCATGTGCCCAGCAGGCGTTCGGTCACTATCACCAGTTCTGCCTCGGTGCTGCCCTCCTGCGACTTCATTATGGCCAGGCGGTCGCCGGTGTTTATTTTTCCGAACACCTGCTTGCTCTGCATGGCGCGGAGCACGCTCAAGGTGTCAGGATTGGCTCCTGTGTAAGGCTCGCGTAGGAAGATGATGATGGTGTCGTTCGACCCCTCGCAGGCCAGACCGTAGATGGTGTTGTCGTTGGAAGCGGCAGCCGGAACAGTGGTGGCTGCCGTTTCGCGGCGACTTTCCTGATGGCATCCGGCAAGAGCAAGCAGCAACACTATCAATGTTGCTGCCATGCTCTGTAGCGGGTGGAAATTATGGTTCGTCATGCTTTGTAAGGCTTTTTGGCGTTAGCTTGTCTACTGCTGTGCCTCGGGCAGCATGACCACCTCAATGTGGCTGCCGTTGCTGCCGAGCAGCTGCTCGCGGATGAACTGGCTGAGGGCCTCCGGTGTGAGGGCCTCCACAGTCTGCTTGTATGTGTGGAACACGTCAACGCCGAAGGTGCGCCACTTGTCAATGGCACCTATCCAGTAGCGGTTGGTCTTGGCGTCAATGTCAATCTGCTTCAGCATGTAGTCCTTCACCTTCTGCAGCATCTCCGGGTCGATGGTCTGGGCCACCTGGGCCATGCCCTCGTGGAGCAGGCGAACAGCAATCTCCTGCTTGTCGGGGTTCATGGGGCAGTAGGCCTGTAGCATCAGGCGTGGCTGCGGGTCGCTAAGGCTCAGCTCGCCGCTGGCACCGCAGCTGTAGGCTGCGCTCTCTTCCTCGCGGATGGTCTTCAGGTAAATCATGGACAGGATCTGGCCCACGGCGTCAATCTTCACGGCGTTCTCCAGCGTGTAGGCAATGGGAGCATGCCAAACCTCTACAGCAGTGGCCTTTGGCGACTCGGTATGCACGGTGAAGCGGTTCACCACCTCGCCCTGTGCCAGTGTGCTGATGGAGCGCACAGGCTCGGCGGCAGCGCCCGTTGAGGGCAGCGAGGCTATGTACTGCTCAATGAGGGGAACGATGGTAACCTCGTCGAACTTGCCAGCAAAGACGAAGGTGAATGCCGAGGCATTGCTGAAGCGCTCGCGGGCTATCTGCAGTATGCGGTCGTAGCTGATGCCGGGCAGGTCGCTGGCTTCGGGCAGCATGTAGCGCGGGTTGTGGCAGTAGATGGTGTGTGTCAGCGAGTCGGAGAACACCAGGTCGGGTGAGAGCGACTTGTTCTTCAGCGTCATGTCAAGCGTGGTGATGAGGTTCTGGAACTGGTTGTCGTCCTTGTTCAGGGCGGTGAAGTACAGGTACACCATCTGGAACATGGTCTCCAGGTCGTTGGGTGTGCTGTGTGCCACGCAGTACTGGCGGCTGTCGCTGAGTGTGAGGTCGGCATTGACTTCCTTTCCTGCCAGGGCCTTTGTCAGCTCGTTGTTCGAGAAGTTGCCCAGTCCGCTAACGCCGATGACCTCGTCGAAAATCTTCAGGGCGTTATAGTCGGCCTCGCCGTAGGCGCCGTTGCCGCCTGTTGCCCATGCCTGCATCACCACCTCGTCGTCCTTGTAGTCAGTAGGCTTCAGAATTACCGTGGCGCCGTTGGAGAGGCGCAGCTCCTTGTAGCCCATGACCTGGTCCTCGGTCTGGCTCACCACCTGTCCTGCTGTGGGCAGCTCGGCCATCAGCGGCTCGTCCTTCACGTTGTCCACGTAGGGTGTGAGCACTTCAGCCCTGGCAGCAGCCACGGCAGCCCGCATGTCGTCCTCGGTGGGGTAGGTGAGGCCCTCGGCTTCGCGTGCCCATTCCATCACTACCAGGTTGCGGTCGCTGTTGCCAATAATCTCCGGCAGCACCTCGTTTACCAGCTCCACGGGAATGCTCTGTGCCAGCATGCTCATGGTCTGGTACAGGTAGTCGATGGAAGGAATAGGCTCGCCAGTGAGGAAGTGGTCGCGATAGTCGTTGCCGAAGTTGTCGTTGGTAATCTTGGCACGGTTGGTCCACTGGCGCTCTAACGAGCTGAGGAAGTCGGCCTTTGCGCGCTCGTACTCAGTGGCAGTGAAGCCGAACTGCAGGGCGCGGCGCGACTCGCGGATGAGGGCCTGAAGCGTCTCCATGTCGCGGCCCTCCTTGGGCACGCCAATGAGCTGGAAGGCATCCTTGGTGGATGACAGCAGGTACTGGTCGTCGTCGGCCATGGCCTGGAAGAAGGGGCAGCTGGCGCTGTCTGTAAGCTCGGACAGGCGGGCGTTGAACATATTTGAGAGCACCGACTTCACATAGACCTCAATGAGGTAGTCCATGTTCAGCTTCTCCTCGGGCGTTGTGGCATCGTGCTTCATGAACACGAGAATCTGGTTGACCTGCATCTCGCGGTCCTTGTCGAAGATGTAGATGGCATCCTCGTTGTCGGGCACCTGCTCGGGCACCACCTGCGGAGCCTGCGGGTCGACGGTGATGGGGCTGAAGAGCTGCTGAATGAGCTGCTCGGTGTGGTCAACGTCAATGTCGCCCACCACGATGATGGCCTGGTTGTCGGGGCGGTACCAGCGGTGGTAGTAGTCCATGAGGATCTGGGGGCGGAAGCTGTCAATGACGCTCATCAGGCCTATGGGCATGCGCTCGCCGTACTTTGAGCCGGGATACATACGGGGCAGCGAGCGGGTAATCATGCGCTGCGAGGGGCCTTCGCCAAGTCGCCACTCGTTGTGCACCACGTCGCGCTCCTTCACAATCTCCTCTTCCTCAAGGAGCAGTCCGTTCGACCAGTCCTTCAGGATGAGCATGCAGGAGTCAAGGGCGCTCTGGCGCGTTGTTGGCACGTTGCACATGCGGTACACCGTCTGGTCAATGGAGGTGTAGGCGTTGAGGTCTGAGCCAAACTCCACTCCGAGCGAGCGGGTGAACTCAATGAGGTCGTTGCCGCGGAAGTGCTCGCTGCCGTTGAAGGCCATGTGCTCCAGGAAGTGGGCCAGGCCGCGCTGCGACTCCTCCTCCTGAATGGAGCCTACGCGCTGGGCGATGTAGAAGTTTGCCACGTGTTCCGGCCACTCGTTGTGGCGGATGTAGTAGGTGAGTCCGTTGCTGAGGCGGCCAATGCGCACGGCAGAGTCAACGGGGATGGGCGGCATCTGTAGCTGTGCCGTAGCGGTGACGGTGGCTGCCACAAGGAGCAGCAGGGCCACCAGTGTCTTTTTGATATTCATTATTCTATTGTTGGTTGTTAAGTTGTTCAAGCACTTGTTCTATCACGGCGGGGAAATGCTCCATCTCCAGCATGTGCTCCTTCCCGGCAATGTCGTCGGCCGTGTCGTCGGGGCTTAGGGCAACGCGGAACTGGGCAATGATGTCGCCGCCGTCGCATACAGAGCTTACGTAGTGCACGGTCATGCCGGTCTCCTTTTCTCCGGCAGCCTTCACAGCCTCGTGCACATGGTGTCCCCACATGCCCTTGCCGCCATACTTGGGCAGCAGCGAGGGGTGGATGTTGATTATGCGGCGGGGAAAGGCGTTGAGAATATAGTCGGGCACCAAGGGCAGGAAGCCGGCCAGCACTATGAAGTCGGCCTTGTAGCTGTCTAATAGCGGCATCATGAATTCCGGGTCGTGCAGCCGGGCCTTGTCGGCCACAACGCTGTCCACTCCAAGGCGGCGGGCGCGCTCCAGCACGTAGGCATCGGGCTTGTTGCAGACTACCAGCACCACTCTTGCCAGCAAGGAATTGCTGAAGTGGCGGATGATGTTCTCACAGTTGGAGCCGCTGCCAGAGGCAAAAACGGCGATGCGGTGTTCTTCCATACCTATATTTTATATATACCGCCTGCAAAGGTACTAAGTTAGTTTGACGTGAGCAAGTTTTATAAGTAAAAAGTGTATAAAAGCCCCAAAAGCATAGCTGCCGTAAACGCTAAAATAACAAAAAAAGACGATGATAAGTTTTGCCGTAAGGAATATAATTAATACTTTTGCATTGTTTAACAACGGTATTGTCTGTATGAAGAAGCGCAAGCGCACACTATGGCTGCTCTTTGACAGGTCGCTGTCAAAGAACTTCACCCACCAGATGGTCATACTCTTTGTGGCCTTCATCGTGGCGCTGGGCTTGTCATACCTGTTGATATGGGTTTCCGATTTTGACTGGAACGGATACTGCAAGGACAAGGACATAGGCCAGTGGGCCATGCCCTTCTACCTGCTTATTGATGCCAATGCCCTCAACACTATGTATGCCGGAAAGGGGGTAAGCGGCGGTCTGCTCACTGCCAGCACCATAATATTCCTATTAGGCATGTTCATCTTCAACGGCATGATAATCTCGCTGATGACCAATGCCATAGAGAACCGGGTGAAAAGCCATGAGACCGGCTTCATACACTACCTGCGCTCCGGCCACTACATCGTGATGGGCTACGACGACATAGTGCCCTCCATCATAAAGCACATACTAAGCAAAGACCCCAAGGCCTATGTCCTCATCATGTCGTCCGTGAATGCCCAGACCATCCGCGAGCACCTGCAGCGCTCGGTGGTGGCGGCCTGCATGGACCGTATAATAGTGAACTACGGCAGCCGGGTGACCATGTCGGAGTACAAGAACCTGCACCTTGAGCAGGCCCAGGAGCTTTTCATTGCCGGCAACCGCCAGAAGGCGGCCCACGACGCCACAAACGTGGAGTGCGTGGAGTGCGTGTGCAACTACCTCAGGCAGTGCCGCGAAAAGGATGCCGCCCTCACCGGCCCGGAGCGCATTACCTGTGTCTTTGAGGATGTAGACACCTACACGGCCTTCAAGGTGACCGACATCTTCCACGAGGTCAGCGACCTCGGCATAGAGTTTGTGCCCTATAACTTTTATGCCTCCTGGGCCCACCGTGTCCTCGTGAGCCGCAGCTACAGCAGCAAGAGCGGCAGGCTGACCAACTACCCGCCCGTATATGGCGGCGCAATGAAACCCGATGACGATACACAGGTGCACATAGTTCTGGTGGGGGCCACACTGCTCAACACGCAGGTGGCCATTGAGGCGGCCCACGTTATGCACTTTGCCAACTATAACCGCCGCAAGACCCTCGTCACCTTCATTGACAAGAATGCGGAGCAGGAAGAGACCATCTTCAGAACCAGGAACCGCCACTTCTTCGAGTTGCAGGACAGCAGGGACAGCAGCGCTGTCATAGACGTAAGCTTCGAGTTCATAAAGGGCGACATCTTCTCGCAGGACATACAGGACACCATTGCCCGATGGGCCACCGACAAGAACCGCCGCATGAGCATCTTCCTGGCCATGGACGACCAGAGGCTTAACTTCGCCATTGGCATGAACATGCCCGACGAGGTCTACGACCAGGGCATACCCATCTTCATACGCCAGGACCGCTCTGACAACTTCGTCACCAACCTGAGGCTTACCGACGAGAAGAAGCAACTGCCCTACAGCAGGGTAGCAGGCAAGGGAAAAGTTGACACCACCACTCGCCCGGGGCGCTATGCCAACATCTATCCCTTCGGCATGAGCGACGTGGCCTTTGAGTATGACGAACAGGCCCACAGGCAGGCAAAGCTGATAAACTACCTGTATTCAACGGCCGACTACAAGGACGATGCCAATAGGTTCAAGACGGTTGAAGAGCTTGACGCCATGAACGCAAACGACATCTGGCAGGAGGCCGAGAAACTATGGGTTGGTCTCACCGTTGCCCTCAAATGGTCTAACTTGTACTGTGCATACAATATTCCCACCAAGCTGGCATCGCTGCGGGCCATGAGGAATCGTAAGCCTGATGACGAAAGTCACGACCAGGACCCTGTCACGGATAAGGAGGTGGAAGTCCTGGCCCGCGTGGAGCACAACCGCTGGTGCGTGGAGAAACTGCTCATGGGCTTCCGCCCGCCCACAAAGGAGGAGGACAAATACCTGCACTCCAGGCATGCCTCTACGCTAAGCAAGAACAAGAAGCTGTTCATCCACCACGACCTGCGCCCCTACGACCAGCTTGACGCTGTAAGGCGCCTTGACGGCGAGATAGTGAGCCACATTCCCTGGATACTCAGGATGTGTGAGGAGTGATAAATGATAAGTGATAAGCCATGTATATACCAACGCCAATTGACACATCCGACGTGAAGCTGCCGCCAGAGCTGCAGCCTTTAGTAGAACAGATAGCCCGCAACGTACACGAGGTGTGGGCAGAGAACCGCCTCAGCCAGGGCTGGACCCTTGGCCCGGAGCGCAGCGACACGCTCAAGACCCACCCCTGCTTGGTGCCTTACGACGAGCTTACGGAGGTGGAGAAAGACTACGACCGCGACACCGCCCTGGGCACCTTGAGGCTGGTGATGAAGCTTGGCTTCACCATCAAAAAGCGCGACTGACTATTTTTTTTAGGAAAAAATTTGGCCGTACTCAGTATTTTTATTAACTTTGCCCCCAGCTTAACAATTTTTAAACACAAGAAACTATGGATAGCTTTTTCTACCTTGATGCGAACAATCAGCAGAAGGGACCGGTTCCTGCCGACAAGCTCCTCTCTGTGGGTGTTGACTCTAACACCTTAGTATGGAAACAAGGCATGGCCAGCTGGATGAAGGCAGGCCAAGTGGCTGAACTCGGGGCATTCTTCATGCCGCAGTCATCCAGTCAGCCTCCCCGTCCGGCACAGCCTCAGACAGCTCAGCCCGTGCAGCCTCAGCCGGCACAGCCAGTTCAACAGGCCCAGCAGCAGCCTTCACAGGCCCAGCCGGTTCAGCCTCAAGCTTATAAGCCGGCAGAACCACAGCAGCCGCAATATCAGCAGCCCGCACAGCCGCAGTATCAGCAGCCTGCACAGCCTCAGTACCAGCAGCCTGCTCAGCCTCAGTACCAGCAGCCTGCTCAGCCGCAATACCAGCAGCCCGCTCAGCCTCAGTACCAGCAGCCTTCACAGCCGCAATACCAGCAGCCTGCCCAGCAGCAATATCAGCAGCCGGGCTACCAACAGCAGGCTTATCAGCAGCCAGTCTATCAGGCTCAGCAGGACTACCAGCAGTCTCAGTACCAGCAGCAGCCCTACGACCAGCAGCCTGGCTACCAGCAGCCCTACGACCAGTCCATGCAGGCAGGCGCAGGAGCTCCTCCCGCCAACTATCTCGTGTGGTCAATCCTTGTCACCATCTTCTGCTGCTGGCCGTTCGGCATACCGGCCATTGTAAACGCCTCGAAGGTGAACCGCCTCTACACGGAGGGCAACTACGAAGCAGCAATGACGGCCTCGGCCAACGCCAAGAAGTGGACCATAGTCAGTGCCATTGTAGGTGCCGTAGTCATTACCGTCTACATCATCCTCTGGATTGCTGCCCTGTCATAGCCCCATGAAGGCCAGACGAGGATTCCTGCTGGCCGCAGTGGCCGTGATTATAGTTATCCTGGCGGCGGGAGTGTACTACAGGTACAACCCTGCTGCCAGCTTCCTTTTCCCAAGGTGTCCGCTGAAAGCCCTGACGGGACTCAGCTGTCCGGGATGCGGAATACAAAGGGCATTCCATGCTGTGCTCAACGGCCGCTTTGCCGAGGCTCTGAGCTATAACTACTTCTTCATACTGAGCCTGCCCTACGCCGCGGCTATCATCATAGCGTGGGTGCTGAAGGGAATGGGGCGTGCACAGCGCACAGTCCTCTTCCTTGAGCATGAGTACGGCATATACACCTACATGGCTCTGTTCACCGTCTGGTTTGTTGTAAGAAACATCCTCCACATTTAGTTTATTATTTATTATTTGTTCTTTATTCTTTAGGGCGAAGCCCGCACTCTGATGGCCGAATCAAACTTCGTAGACTATGTAAAAATACTTTGTCGCTCCGGCAAAGGCGGACGCGGCAGCATGCACTTGCGCCACGTGAAGTACAACCCTCTTGGCGGCCCCGACGGCGGCGACGGCGGGCGTGGGGGCAACATAATACTACGCGGCAACCACAACTACTGGACGCTGCTTCACCTGCGCTATGAGCGCCACATCTTTGCCGGGCACGGCGGCAACGGCGGGCGCGACAAATGCCACGGCACCGAAGGCAAGGATGTATATATCGACGTGCCGTGCGGAACGGTGGTTTACAACGCTGAAACGGGAAAATACGTTTGCGACGTGACCTACGACGGACAGGAGATAATACTGCTCAAGGGCGGACGCGGCGGACTGGGCAACTTCCAGTTCCGCACCGCCACCAACCAGGCACCGCGCTTTGCACAGCCCGGTGAGCCGGCACAGGAGATGACCGTCATCATGGAGCTGAAACTGCTGGCCGACGTAGGACTGGTGGGCTTCCCCAATGCAGGCAAGTCTACACTTGTCAGCGCCCTGAGCAATGCCCGTCCAAAGATAGCCAACTATCCATTCACCACTATGGAGCCTTCCTTGGGCATAGTGGCCTACAGGGACCAGAAGTCGTTTGTCATGGCCGACATTCCTGGCATCATTGAGGGGGCTGCCGAGGGGCGCGGCCTCGGACTGCGCTTCCTGCGCCATATTGAACGCAACTCGCTGCTGCTGTTCATGGTGCCGGGCGACACAGACAATATCCGCCACGAATACGAAGTGCTGATGGGCGAGCTGCAGAAGTTCAACCCCGAACTGCTAACAAAGCAGCGGGTGCTGGCCGTTACAAAATGCGACCTTTTAGACGACGAGCTTATCCAGATGCTTAAGGACGAACTCTCCGACATTGCGCCCGCCATGCCCATAGTCTTCATCTCTGCCGTCACCGGTTTCGGTCTTGAAGAACTGAAGGACGTGCTCTGGCGCGAGCTTAATGCCGAGAGCAATAAGCTGGCTGCCATTGAGGCCGACGACCGCCTTGTACACCGCGACAAGGACCTTGCTGTATTCCGGCAGGAACTCATTGACGAAGATGCCGATGATGACATTGAATATGTAGATGCCGAGGACCTTGACGACATAGAGTATGTTGACGAAGAAGACCTGGACGAAGATGAGCCTCGCCGTTAAAAAATATTAAGGCATGGCATTTTTTTGCTTCACGGGAGCGGATTTACAAGAAAACATCGTAACTTTGCACCCGCAAAATCGGACTTGTAGCTCAGTTGGTCAGAGCAACAGACTCATAATCTGGAGGTCGTAGGTTCAAGCCCTACCTGGTCCACCGCTGATTCTCAAAGAGTTACGAAGATTTCGTAGCTCTCTTTTCTTTTTTTAAGTGACCTTCAGGTGACCTTTTGAAGCCAAAAGTATAGTATTATGATGCTCTGAATTAGTATGTAATTTCGAGAGTGCTCATGAAACGTTTTCTATTCATAATCTATATCCTGTGTCTGCAAAATAACGCTATTCTTTGCCCCAAAACAGCTACCTGAATTGAAATTACCTAAGCAACAGGAATATTCACGGTCTATGCCTTCACGATCAAAACAACTCCTGCGTCTGACGCAGTGGCTGGCGCAGGAGTCGTAATGTGCTGTTCAGAAGATGGTGGCGGCTGAGAACCAGACTACCATGAATGCGGTTGTATATGGGCTATCGGTCATAGTCGGTGTCGTCGAATCCGTCACTATCAAAGCTCCAGTCGCCGCTGGTGCTTCGCATCACACCTCTGTTGCTGCCTGCAAGCAGCTGTGTATGCTCTTGCAGCAT
>JAFTAR010000094.1 GCA_017455495.1 Prevotella sp. | reverse complement strand
TTCGGACCCAGTGTCACCTTTACTGCGTTAGCCAACTGATCAACGCCCTGCTTCATCATCTCGCGGGCTTCAATATTGAATTTAATTTCCTTTGCCATGATTTTTTGCCTTTTTACAATTTTACCTTTTTACTTTTCAATAATGGCGAGCACATCGCTCTGGCGCATCATGAGGTACTTCACGCCGTCAAGCTCTATCTCGGTGCCGCTGTACTTGCCATAGAGCACCTCGTCGCCCTCTTTCAGGATCATCTCTTCGTCCTTGGTTCCCTTTCCGGCAGCCTTGATGGTTCCGCGAAGGGGTTTCTCCTTGGCAGTGTCAGGAATAATGATACCACCGATTTTCTCTTCAGCCGGTGCGGGCAATACCAGCACACGGTCAGCTAATGGTTTGATGTTCATAGTTGTTTTTATTATTATATTAGTTGTATAACATATTTGTTAATAAAGACTCGGCGGAACAACACTTGATTGTGTTTGTTCCGCCTATGAGTTAGCCAAAACCGTGCCAAAGCATTTTCTTATGACTTTGTGGCTTCAGTTTATGACAAAGTGTCAGTTTTATAGCACTAAGAACAAGACAGCAGTCACAATGAGTATGACACCTGCCACAATTGGGACAACTATCTTCCACAGCGCCGGGTTGCTTTTCTTGTTCTGCGGCGCCACAGTCACTCCATGCTGCTGAGCATGATACTGTCTGGCAGCAGCCAAACCAGTATGGTTCTGGGCACTACTGCCTGTGGTTCGAGGCGCAGATGCTGCCCCACGAGCACCTGTAACAGGCTTGGCACTCTTCAACGGCTGACCTGATGCGGACACAGGGCGCGGAGTAGCCCCTGCAGTTATCGGCACAGCCCGTTTTGCCATGACAGACTTTGCTGTTCTTCCATATTTCAATTCTACCGGACCGGAGAACTGCTTGTGGGCGCTTGCTGAAGCATTAGGCGAAGGTGCTGCTGAGGTCTTGGCAGCAGCTACAGGTGCTGCGGCGGGAGCTACAGGTGTCGCGGCGGGAGCTACAGGTGCTGCGGCGGGAGTTGTAGGTGCTGCGGCAGTCTGTTGTTTCTGCTGGGATATATTGCTTTCTGTAGAATCCTGTCTGCTGCCAGTAGCCTGGCTAACAGCTAACACGAGGTCGGTAAACTTTGCCCTGTAGTCGGCTGAACCGTCAATCCAGTGACGCTGGTTCAGCATCACGCGGTTCTGCCCCTTCAGCGGTGTCTGGTCAATGCGAAGCGGTATGATAATCTTGTTTTCCTCGAAGGCTACGTTGAGTTCTCCGCTAACCCATTGCGAGGCAGCTGCCGATTCAGAGAAAAGCACCACTACGACCTTGCAGGTCTTTATGGCATCCTCAATAAGGTCGCCATATTGTGCTCCAGCAGTAATGTTTCGGGGTGCTATCCAGCATCGTATATCGTTCTCCTCAAGCACGTTGCACACTTCCTGCGCTGCGGTTCTGTTCTTGCTTGAATAGCTTATGAAAACATCGTGGTTCATCCTTGCTGTTTGTTTTGTCGCTGCAAAGGTAGTTGAAATTTCTGTAATAGGCTATGTTTTTCCGAAAAAAAAGCCTGTCACAATGCTTTTTTGTACAATCCTCAGGGTTCTAAGGGTTGTACATGTCCTTGCAGTAGAAGTTCATGATGTCGTCAAGCATGCGCTTGGCCTCGACAGCAGGGCTGTCAGGGTCAAGCGCAGCAGCTTGTATATAGCAGTTTATGGCCTCGTGCCACAGGCCCTGTTTCCTGTAGGCGTTGCCCTGCTCGTAGTACTCCTGTGCCGACATTTACTTGTAGTATTCGCGCTTGCCGGCGGCAAGGGTGTTCTTCATAAGCGAACAGATGGTCATGGGGCCTACGCCGCCTGGCACGGGGGTGATGTAGGAGCAGAGGGGACTCACCTCGTCGAACTTCACGTCGCCCGTAAGTCTGTAGCCGCTCTTGCGCGTTGCATCAGGCACACGGGTGGTGCCCACGTCAATAACCACGGCACCGGGCTTCACCATGTCGGCCGTGACAAACTCCGGCTGACCAATGGCGGCAATGATGATGTCGGCCTGACGGCACTCTTCCTTCAGCGTTTTCGACCGCGTGTGGCACACGGTGACGGTGGCGTCGCCCCACTGTTTCTGCATCATGAGCTGTGCCATGGGCTTGCCCACAATGTTGGAGCGGCCCAGTATGACACACTTCTTGCCGCTGGTCTCAATATTGTACCGCTGCAGCAGGGTGAGTATGCCAAGGGGCGTGGCCGAGATGAAGCATGGCAGGCCAATGGCCATGCGCCCCACGTTGATGGGGTGGAATCCGTCAACATCCTTGCGGTAGTCAATGGCCTCTATTATTTTCTGCTCGTCAATATGCTTTGGCAGGGGCAGCTGAACTATGAAGCCGTCCACGTCGCCATTGCGGTTGAGGCGGTCCACGCAGCTTAGCAGCTCCTCCTCGGTGACATCGGCCTCATAGCGTATCAGCGTTGACTTGAAGCCGCAGGCCTCGCAGGCCAGCACCTTGTTCTTCACGTAGGTCTCCGAGCCGCCGTCGTGGCCCACGAGCACTGCTGCCAGGTGGGGCTGCTTGCCGCCACGGGCCATAATGGCCTTCACCTCTTCGGCTATCTCGGCCTTTATGGCCGCTGCCGTTGCTTTTCCGTCTATTAGTTGCATAGTGTCAATATTGTTTTTTCTTGTCGTCTAAATAACTCCGCGCAAAGGTAAGAACATTATTTTGAATTACAAAACAATTTGTTCTTTTTCTTCAAGTACACTACTGTGGAGCATCGGCAGCGGTGGCTGGTTCGAGAAGGCGAATCACGAAATCGTTGATATGTTTTACATCGCCCAAATTCCATTCAACGTCTTGACTGACACTGGACAATGTACCCGTGATTTCCCACGACGGCTCTTCCCAGTAATTAGCCGGCAGTTGCCAATAGGTCTCCTTCTTGGTGTAGTGACATGCTGTCACATGTTTCTTGTCAAGGCGTGCGTCAATGGCTGAAGTTATCTTGGCTGGCCTGTGCGACTCATCTGTCCAATAGGGGTCGGGATGGTATTCTCGTGCACTTGATAAGGGCACGCTGTCAACCGTCACTTCCGTAACATACTCATACAGATGTCTCGTCTGCTGCCATCGGCTTTCGGTAGTTTCCTTTCTGACGATTGTTGCCGACATAACTTCCTTTTTCTTGTCAATACTCACCTGTATCGTAATTGATTCCGTCTCCAAGGAACTGTTCTCGTATGAAGAGATGTTTTCGGCACTGCCTGTCACTGTTATAACGTCTCCAGCAGCCGAGGTCATGATGTTGCTGATAGGTATCCGTGAGTCCATTCTTCCGCTGGGACTACTGGTGAAAATGATAGAACCGTCAGTACTGAAATCTGTAAAGCTAACGCCTTCCCAAAGCTTTTCTCTTTCTTTGGCCTCATCTTTCCCATCCTGGCTCACCTTTATGGTGCTTGTCACTCTGCCGATGCTATTCTCCGCCCTGACGATGATGGAGTCGCTGCGTTCCTGTGTGTTGTCGTTTCTTGCAGCCTTTACGGTCAGCTTATTGTTGGCACCGTCGAAGTGGGCCGTAATCCATGAAGGAGCGCTTATGCTGAGCGACGCAACATTGGTGGTGACGACAACCTCCTTCTCGCCGCCGTCGCTGCCGAAGCCCAACTGCTGCTCACCAATAGCAAGCACAGGCTCCGGGTCGCCAACGCTAATGGTGAGCCGTGAGGGATAGGACTTCGTGTTGTCCTCATGCTGGGTTTTCTTTGTCACGAGGACAATCGACTTGGTGTTGGCCCTGTAGTCGTCGGCAGCTATAATGAGGGGCTTTCCCTTCGAAGCACTGCCCCGCAGCTCCAGCCCATTGCCACTGTCAAAATATACGAGTGTCTCCACGTTCGCGTCGCCCTCCTGTTCTATCTTTATTTCCTTGTAGCTGCCGGCGGGCACCACCGACGATGCAAAGGCCAGGCTCCTGACTTTGACGCCGAAGTTGTAGATGTCGTCGTTGTAGGTCAATGGGGTGGCATCCTTCACCTGCTTGAACTCTGTCAGATAGGCGTAGCTCACGCGCGAGTCAACCTTTCCGTTCAGCACGTCGAGGGCGAAGGCGTAGTAGGCAGTATCGTTGAACAGCGTGAGATTGTATTCCTTCAAAAACAGGTCGAAGGCCTCACGCAGTGTGAAAGCAGCATTGATGTTGGG
>JAFTAR010000093.1 GCA_017455495.1 Prevotella sp. | reverse complement strand
TTTCCGACTGCGTCATCACCTTGGTCTTCTTCTCCAGACCGCCAATGATGCGGTCCACAGCGTCAAGGAAGTCCTGCTTGCCCACCATAGGGCTGTCGTGGCGTGCGGCAATGAGGGCAGCCTCGTTGCACACATTTGCAATGTCGGCTCCCGAGAAGCCGGGTGTCTGGCGGGCCAGGAAGTCCACGTCAACGGAGGGGTCGAGCTTCAGCGGCTTGAGGTGCACCATGAACACCTCCTTGCGCTCGTTCAGGTCGGGCAGGTCCACGTTTATCTGGCGGTCGAAACGCCCGGCACGCAGCAGCGCCGAGTCAAGCATGTCCACACGGTTGGTGGCAGCCAGGATGATGATGCCGCTGTTCGTGCCGAAGCCGTCCATCTCTGTGAGCAGTGCGTTGAGGGTGTTCTCGCGCTCGTCGTTGCCGCCCATGGCGGGGTTCTTCGAGCGGGCACGGCCCACAGCGTCAATCTCGTCAATGAAGATGATGCAGGGACTCTTGGCCTTGGCCTGCTGGAAAAGGTCGCGCACGCGGCTGGCACCCACGCCCACGAACATCTCAACGAAGTCAGAGCCGCTCATAGAGAAGAAGGGCACTCCGGCCTCGCCTGCCACAGCCTTGGCCAGGAGCGTCTTGCCCGTGCCCGGAGGGCCAACGAGCAGGGCACCCTTGGGAATCTTGCCGCCCAGATCGGTATATTTCTGCGGGTTCTTGAGGAACTCCACAATCTCCTGTATCTCCTGCTTGGCACCGGCCTGTCCGGCCACGTCCTTGAATGTGATGCCCAGGTCTCCGCCCTTCTCGTACATCTTCGCCTTCGACTTGCCCACGCTGAATATGCCTCCACCGCCTATGCCGGCTCCGCCGCCGCCCATGCGCCTGATGAAGAACATCCAGATGGCCACAAAGAAGAAGATGGGCAGCAGCATGCTGATGAGGCTGCTGAAGAAGCCGCCGCTCTCCTCGCGCTCATAGGTCAGGGCGCCGTTAAAGCGGTCGTGCTTGCGGGCTTCGTCAAGGAAGCGGTCCACCTGGTCCACCGACGGGAAGTTTACTAAGAGATAGGGATCGCTGCCCACGTCCTGTGCCGAGCGGTTGAACACGGCGCGGATGCTGTCGGGCTTCACATACATGCGCAGCACCTTGGTATCGGTGTTTACGGCAATGCGCTCTGCATAGCCGCTGTCTACGCGGGCCTTGAACTCATCGTAGCTGGCCTCCTTCTGCGAGGAGCGTGCCTGCTGGATGCTCCCGCCCTGGTTGGTAAAGTAGAAAAAGGCCAGGGTGGCAAGTGCTATGACGTATATCCAGTTCATATTGAACCGGGGCATCTTGGGTTGGTTGCTTGCTGGTTGACTCATTTTTTCTGCCCCCTAAGTTAGGGGGATGGGGGTCTGAACACGCGCTTTTCTTTGTTGGAAAGACTTATGCCATTCGTGTCCTCGCCCATTTTTAGTT
This sequence comes from Prevotella sp., assembly GCA_017455495.1. Lineage (GTDB taxonomy): Bacteria > Bacteroidota > Bacteroidia > Bacteroidales > Bacteroidaceae > Prevotella. The sequence goes on along the minus strand of JAFTAR010000093.1, from coordinate 1,979 downwards.
AATGATTATGTTATAGTGGTATGTGTACGCCTGTTCAGACCCCCACACCCCCTAACTTAGGGGGCTAATCATCGGGAATATGTGTCAACGGGGCATCGGCCCAGAGGTGTTCCAGGTCGTAGTACTGGCGCACGTCGGGCAGGAACACATGTACCAGCACGTCACCATAGTCCATGGCCACCCACTGGGCGTTCTCCAGACCTGCCACGCGTGCCGGCTTCTCGTCCATATCCTTTCTCACCGTGTCGCCAATGCTCTCCGTGATTGCCTCCACCTGAGTGGGCGAGCCGCCCTGACATATCACAAACTGACGGCAGATTGCGCCGTCTATACTGCTAAGGTCGGCAACCACAATGTTGCTTCCCTTCTTCTCCTGAATGCCTTTTACTATTGAACTTACTAAAGTCTCTGTCTGTACCATTAATAGCGATTAGATGTTATTAGCCTGCAAAGTTACGTCTTTTTATCCGATTAGCACGAATAAAATGCCTTTTTTTGCGTTTTTTTTATTTTTCACCATATTCCTTTTGCCGTTCAATCTCTTTTTCGTACCTTTGCAGCCGTTTATTTTTTTAAGTGTAAAAAGAGAAATGAAAGCATTTGTATTTCCCGGACAGGGAGCCCAGTTCGTAGGAATGGGCAAGGACCTCTATGACAACAACGAGACCGCTCGCTCACTCTTTGAGAAGGCCAACGACATCCTTGGCTACCGCATCACCGACATCATGTTCAACGGCACTGACGAGGACTTGCGTCAGACCAAGGTGACACAGCCCGCCGTGTTCCTTCACAGCGTTATCAGCGCCCTGTGCATGGGTGCCGATTTTGCTCCCGACATGACCGCCGGCCACTCGCTTGGCGAGTTCTCAGCCCTGGTAGCTGCCGGAGCCTTGTCGTTTGAAGACGGTCTGAAACTTGTCTACGCCCGCGCCATGGCTATGCAGAAGGCCTGCGAGGCTCAGCCCTCCACTATGGCAGCCATCATAGGACTGGCCGACGAAGAGGTGGAGAAGATTTGCGCCTCCATCAACTGCGAGGGCCACGTGGTGGTCTGTGCCAACTATAACAACCCCGGCCAGCTGGTAATCAGCGGCAACGTGGAGGCTATCAACGAGGCCTGCGAGCAGCTGAAGGCTGCCGGAGCCAAGCGTGCCCTTCCGCTGAAGGTGGGCGGTGCCTTCCACAGCCCCCTGATGCAGCCCGCCAAGGACGAGCTGCAGGCAGCCATAGAGGCTACTGAGTTCCAGACGCCTAAGTGCCCCGTATATCAGAACGTTGACGGCAAGCCCCACACCGATGCTGCCGAGATAAAGGCAAACCTCATAGCACAGCTCACCAGCAGCGTGCGCTGGACCCAGTGCGTGCAGAGCATGATAGCCGACGGTGCCGACGACTTCACAGAGTGCGGACCCGGCAAGGCCCTGCAGGGCATGATTGCCAAGATAAACCGTGAGGTAAGCGTTCACGGCATACTGTAACAAAGAAGGATAAAGGTCTAAGGCTTACGGGGATACTTGCGGAACCATCCGTCCCAGCGTAGACGCATCACACCAAAGAGGGCTTCAGAGAAGATGCCACCCGACATCTTGCTGGTGCCCTCTCTTCTGTTTACAAAGATTACGGGCGCCTCCTTTATCTTGAAGCCTATCTTGTGGGCGGTGAACTTCATCTCAATCTGGAAGGCATAGCCCTTGAAGCGAATCTTGTCAAGCTCAATGGTCTGCAGCACCTGGCGGCGGTAGCAAACGAAGCCGGCGGTGGTGTCGCGCACCTTGATGCCGGTAACTATGCGCACATACTTTGAGGCATAGTAGCTCATCAGAACCCTGCCCATGGGCCAGTTCACCACGTTGACACCGCTGACATAGCGCGAGCCTACGGCAACGTCGAAGCCTTCGTCGTGGCAGGCTGCATAGAGCCGCGGCAGGTCGTTGGGGTCGTGGCTGAAGTCGGCATCCATCTCGAACACATACTCGTAG
>JAFTAR010000092.1 GCA_017455495.1 Prevotella sp. | reverse complement strand
TGCTCGAACTGGCGGTGTACGGCGGCACGCATTTCCTCGTCGAGTTCAAACTTCTTCGACTCGGCCATGCTGAGGAATATCTGCGTAAGCTCGTCGGGCGTGTAGTCGTCGAAGTGGATGGTCTGAGTGAAGCGGCTCTTCAGGCCGGGGTTGCTGTCAATGAAGTCGTGCATCTGCTCGGTATATCCGGCCACGATGCAGATAAACTTGCCGCGGTCGTCCTCCAGTCGCTTCAGCAGGGTGTCTATAGCCTCGCTGCCGAAGGAGTCCTGGTCGGTGGACTTCAGGGTGTATGCCTCGTCAATGAAGAGCACGCCTCCCATGGCGGTGTCAATGAGCTGGTTGGTCTTTATGGCGGTCTGTCCGGCATATCCGGCCACGAGCTTCGAGCGGTCGGCCTCTATAAGCTGCCCGCGTGACAGTATGCCCAGCGTCTTGAACACATCGGCCATGATGCGTGCCACGGTGGTCTTGCCGGTGCCGGGATTGCCGGTGAACACGTAGTGCTTGCCCTGGAAAGTGTTTGTCTCGCCGCGCTTTATCTGCAGGTTGAGGAAGGCGGCAAGGTTGGCCACCTCCTTCTTCACGCTCTCTAAGCCCACCATGCCTTCAAACTTCTTCAGGCACTCTGCGTAGTCTACCTCGTGGGGAGCCTCGTAGGGCACATCCTCTACAACGATGGTCATCAGCTCCTGGTTGGACATCTGCGAGAGGTCGCCGCCCTGCAGGCGCTTTGCCTGGTTCTTGCATATCTGGTCGAAGATGGAGCGCATGGTGCGGCCGTTGGCAAAGTCCTTGTCGCGGGTCTTGTGCAGCTCTGTTATCATCTTCTTCGTGAGCTTCTCGGCTTCCTCGTTGAAGAGGTATTTCTTGCCCTTTGCGAAGACCTCCATAATCTGGAATAGCTCATCGGGCGTGTAGTCCTCTATGTTGAGGAAGTAGTTGAAGCGGCTCTTCATGCCCGGGTTCACGCGGAAGAGGTTGTCCATCTCCTGACGGTAGCCGGCGGCGATGACGACGAATTTCCCCCGGTCGTCCTCCATTCGCTTCATCAGGGTTTCCAGTGCCTGAGCGCCCTGGTTGTCGCGGTCGCCTGTAGAGCTTACGGGTGCCAGGGTGTAGGCCTCGTCCACGAAGAGTATGCCGCCCATGGCCTTGTCGCACAGCTGGTTCACCACCTTCGGGGTCTCTCCCTGATACTGCGACACCATCTTCGAGCGGTCCACCTCCACCACATGCCCTGAGTCCAGGTAGCCTATGGCGGCCAGTATCTCGCCCAGCTTGCGTGCAATGGTGGTCTTGCCGGTGCCGGGATTGCCGGTCAGGACTATGTGCATCGACATCTTTTCCTGCTCACCGAGTCCGCGCTCCTGGCGCTGCATGCTGTTCTGCACGGCGTAGGCTATTTCGCGCACGGCCTGCTTCACCTCGTTCATGCCGATGAAGGTGTCCAGGTCTGAGAGGATGTCGTCGAGCGAGCGCTCCTCAGGCACATAGCCGCGAATATCGTCTTTCTCAATGATGTCGTCCTGCGAGCCGCGGCTTATGAAGGCGGTGAAGATGTCCTCGGCCGTCTTCATGGCCAGGTGGGCATTGCCGAACGTCTCATCTTTTATTTTTATCTGATACTTGAAGTATCGGGTGAGCTGCTTCTCGGCATCCTCGGTGAACTGCTTCAGGCCATACTTGCGGCCCAGCTCCATGCGGGTTATGTCGCACAGTTCCTGGAATGTTGGCGTTGGAAGGCGGAAGATGTACTTGAAGCGGTTCTTCACGGCGGGGTTGTTCTCAAGGAAGTCGTCGAGACCCTTGGGCAGGCCGGCCATGATGACGATGGGGTTGTCGTCCCATTTGTCCATCTCCACGAAGAGCTTGTCAAGCGGGTTCACCTGGTTTGAGTACTTGTCGGGCAGCAGCTTCTGCACGTTGTCGAAGAACAGTATTCCGTTCTTTGCCTTCTTTATGTTCTCGTCCCACTTGTCCACGAAGCGCTGGTAGTCCACGGCATCGACCATGGTGAGCTTAGGCTTGTCTATGATCTTGTGCTGGAAGAAGTAGTCGCGTATGATGTTCGACAGGGCTGTCTTGCCTGTTCCCGTCTCGCCGATGATGATGGCGTTGACAGACAGGCGCACGGTCTGTATGTCCTTGCGCGAGCGCAGATAAGTATATGTGTCTACGATAGTCTTGAGCTGTGCCTTCACATCGGCCAAGCCTATCATTTTGTCAAGGGCGTGGCTGATAATGGGCTGTCCGCACCATTTGCAGAACTTTGCCACGCTCCTGTTTTCTTTATGGCAGAAATCGCAGGTCATTGTGCTAATCCTTCATTGAGTTCTTGTACTGGCTGGTTGGCGCTGTCAGAGAATGGCAGGCCCACGTCGGCTATTTTCGGGCTGAATAATATGAATTCCAAGACGAGCATAAGCGCCATGATACACCACATTACATAGTGCATCACGGATTCGCCCGACATGGAGTTTACGGTGTCGCTCACTTCGTCGAGCATGCTGAACTTTGTGCTCTTGTAGCGGTGAGACTTTGTCTTGAACGTGTAATAGAGCGGTTCGAGCAGCGTGGACTTTACGTCGTCGCTGCTTAGCAGGTCCTTTATCAGCTCAGAGTTGGTTGCCTTGTTCTCACGGAAAGCGGTGAGCATGCATATCAGCATGTAGAGCAGCGTGAGCAGGACTACGGCATACTGGAACAGGGCAGGGTAGGTGTCGTTTACCCATACCAGCGCCATGGCTGGCAGGTATGACGTCAGTGCACCTACGGCTCCGAGCACTATTGAGAGGAACGGGCCTATTCCCTTGAAATAGGAGTGTACTCCTACTATCAGTCCGCTCACTCCTCCAACGGTGAGTCCTATGGAGATAAGCTTGTGGGTTACTATATACACTCTGCCGTGCTCTGTAAAGCCGAAGATGAGCACCAGGAGAATCCAGACGGCGCAGATGGAGAAGAACGTGTACTTCCAGAAGTTGCTGCGAGTGCGTGCCCTCGACCATTGGCGCCTTACTGCTGCCACGCGGTTCTTCGTGTCCTCGCAGGCTTTGGTGAAGCGCTTGTAGTAGGTCTGCTGGCTGTCTAAGCGGCCCAGGGCCAGAATCCAGTTCTCCAGCTCGTGTTCATAGCTGTAGTCCTCGGCAAAGTCCTGGCTGGGGTCTTCGTGGTAGAACACCGACATCCATTGCGACAGAGAGCCGTTGCGCAGTTCAGAGCGTATCAGCGAGTTGAACTGCAGGTCAATGTTCTTGCCGTCTTCGAGTATGGTGCCGTTTGGCAGCAGGTAGGCCGGCGTTGCTCCCAGTATGCGGCAGAAGCGGTACATGGCTGTGCGGAGGTCGTAGGCGCTCAGGCGGTCGCGGTTCTCCGGCAGTGTGAGGTCGAAGCAGCGGGTGGCCTCGTTCATCAGGTCGTACCAGCCGTGGGTCTGGGCGTAGTAGTAGAAGCGGCCCTGCTGGTCGGTGTAGTCCTTCATCTGGTCGGCAAACTCCTCTGGTGTGAGATGCTCGGTCTGCATCAGCTGGTTGGACAGCAGCATTCCTATGCCTTCAGGCGTAGATGCGTCGCGGAGGTCGTAGGCTGCCGTGCGGTCCAGGTTGTAGAGCACCTTGTAAGCCAGCTGATGGCTGAAGGGCTGTCCCTGGGTGAGTATGCGCAGCGACTCGCAGGCCATGAGGTCTTCGTGGGAATACATCCATGACAGCAGGCGGCCGTCGCACAGTGAGCGCCAGTCCTCTTCGGTGGGGTTCGAATAGCCGAAGGAGTGGGCAATGTCGTGGATGTTTGACGACGGATGGCGCGAGAGGAACGGAATGTCGGGGTCTATCTCGTAAACCAGTCTGAGAACAGAGATGTGAGGTTCGTCGGCCTCGGAGAAATAGGAGCGGAGGCGCTCTATGTCACATTTCGTGTGAGTGTCGAGCCAGAGGAACAGCGGGTCGTTGTGCTTGCGCAGCATCACGGCATACTCGTCCTGGTTGCTAAGCAGCGACATGGCTATGCTGTGCACGTCGTCGCACGTAGCCCCGTGCATGTCGGTGTAGGGGAATGTAGGCTCCATGGTATAGAGAGAATACATGAAACCGGCTTTCTTGTCTACGGGATATTTGTTGGTGATGATGTCCTTCAGCATCTCCGACAGCTTGTTGTTGCCGCTGTTCTCTAACCACTGTATCAGTCGGCCGTTGTAGAGGTAGCTGATGCCCAGCTGCTCGCGCTCTGCCAGCAGGGGCACAAGTTCGTGCACGTTGTCGGCAACGATGTTCTTGTCGGGGTCCACGATGAAGCTCTTGTACCTGAGGAAAGGTGACGACGTGTCTACCGGCACGTCCTCGCCGAGGAACCATCTCTCCACCTCGTCGTATCCCCAGCGGCTCTGCTGGTTCACCGATGTGAGGCCCTGCACCAGCTGGCGCACCTTGTCGGGCAGTTCGCTAAGCCTTGGCAGGCGACCCTCGCTCTTCTGGCGCATCATTATGCGCTCGTTCGAACTCATGGGGTTCTCGCCAAGCCAAGTGGCGAAGAGCGTCATTCCCAGCGAGTAGAAGTCGGCAGCAGGGGCTATCTCCACCTCGCCGTCAATGACGTCGGCATACATCTCGGGCGCTGCATAGATGGGTGTGCGGGCCTGAGTGGTGTGGTAGGTCATGGAGTTGCCTTCGCGCAGGGCCGAGATACCGAAGTCGCCCAGCACGAGCTGCTCCTGGTTCTCGTCGCGGAAGAAGAAGTTGGTGGGCTTTATGTCCTTGTGTAGCACGCCGTTCTCGTGGCAGTATGCAAGTGCTGCTGCAGCCTGCAGGGCTATGCGGCGGAAGCGGTTGAAGTCGCCATTGAGCTGCACGTCGCGCAAGGAGCCGCCCCGCAGGTATTCCATAAGTTCGTAGTAGCGGTGCTTGCCGTCAACATAGGTCTTGCCATAGTCGTAAAGCTCCACAATCATCTCAAACTGGAACGAGCGTACCAGCTGGAGCAGCTTCCTGTTGATGTCGAAGTTGGGGTAGTAGACTTTCAGCACATACTCCTTGTCGTTGCGGCTCACGAGGAACACCTGTGCTTCTCCGCTGCTATCACTCAGGCATTTCACCATCTCGTATTCGTCGCCCTTGATGAGGAACACCTTCGCGTCGCTCTTTGCAGTATTATTCGTATGGGCTGAAACGTCGGGGCGGATTGTTCGCAGCGTGGTGTCGCCATTGGCCGCAGGGTTGGCATCGGCCATGGCCTGCACGGCGTCGATGTGCATTGTCCTGTCTGCCTCAAAGTCCTGAGATGCCGTCATGCCGCTTGCCGCCTGGGGTTTTATCGTTGCATCAACGGGCATGTCGGGCATGGCGTTGATGTCGTCCACTCTTCTTGTCAAATCCTCGTCCATTACGGTGTTTCTGGTTATGTCGTCTGCCATAGCTTCTTTACTTGTCGTCTTTTATTTCCTGGTTCGAGTTGTGTCCTAAGATAACCCATTTTCCACCCATCTGTGGCTTGGCGCATCCGCAGGGGCTGCTGTGCAGGGCGTGCTTGTAGTTGCACATCCATGCCAGTTTCACTCCCACGGGCTTCTGTGCCATGGCGTAGTTCCTTACTTTTGCCGGCGACGGCTGCTGTGGAATGGCCATCCTCTCAAGAATCCTTGTGAGCTGCTCCACCACCTTCTGCTTGTCGTCGTCAAGCTCGCTCTTTGTCTTGCGGGTCTCCTTGGGCTTGGGCACTTCGGGATTCTCCTCGCCCATGTCCTGTGCCAGCAGCTTTAGCACACGCTCGCGCAGCTTCTGGCTGGTTTCATACTGTCTGAACTCTTCATCGGTGGAGTATGGAAGCTGCATCTGCAGCTCGTTGTATTCGCGTGACAGCTGCACCAGCTCCTGGTAGTCCGGTATCTGGCGAAGCTCTTCCAACACCTGCCTTGCCTCGTCTGTGAGGGGCTGTCCGCATTGTTTGCAGAAGGCAAAGTCGTTCAGGGTGTGACATGTGGGGCACACTATGCCGCCCCTTGGTGAGCCGCATTCGGGGCAGTAAGGGTCGTTCTCGTTGAAGGCAGCACCGCAGAAGCTGCACACGTTTGGCCTGATGTAGTGGTGGCACACTTCGCAGAAGTCGGCCTCGGGGTCAATCTCGCTGCCGCAGTTGGGGCAGTTGTCCATTTGTAGCAGTGCTCCGCACGATGCACAGTATTTTGCATCGGGCTCGTTGATGGTGCCGCAATGAGGGCAGGCCATTCCGCGTGCCATGTTTGCCTGCATCTGCTGGGCCTGGGTTTCCACGGCCTGCTGCTCAGTCTGCTGTTCGTCCTGTGGTAGCTCCCGCTGTAGCTCGGCCGGACGCTGGGTTATTTCGTCAGTCATAGATAGTAATTACGATTTTAGCTAAAATTGTGTCTGCAAAGTTACTAAACATTTATTGAAGGAGCAAATAATCGGACTAAATTTTTTCAGAATAGACCTGCTTTTTCAAAAAAAGGCAGTGCTTTTTTGGAAAAAGGCAGTACTGTTTTGGAAAAAGGCAGTACTGTTTTGGAAAAAGGCGGTGCTTTTTGTAAGAAGTATGCCTCGCGCGCGCATGCGTAATGCGTTATTCCGTCTTTACTTGCACTACTTGCACCTGATACTCATTTTCAGGTAGTTACAACCGCCGCAAATGTTGCACTACTTGCACCTGTCATGGGGAGCCTCCCCACGATTATGCGGAGGCCCTTTATGGAAATGCGGAGGCCCTTTATGGAAATGCGGAGGTCCCCCATGAAAATGCGGAGGCCCCCCACGATTCTGAGGAGCCTCCGCAGGTGCAAGAGGTGCAAGAGGTGCAAGAGGTGCAAGTAGTGCAGGTGTTTTTCGGTTGTTATGAAAGTTGTCCAAAGTTGTCTATGTTGTCTTCTTACCTCTGACCGGCGAGTTCAGGTAAAGACAACGCAGACAACTTTGGACAACCTATTTTACCAGCTTATTGTTTTGTCGTTATGTATATGCCAGTCAGGGGCCTACCAGAGGGGAAGCCTCTGCTCCTGAGGAATGAACATTGCATCGCCGGGCTGTACTCCGAAGGCCTCGTACCAGGCGTCAATGTGGGGCAGGGCACCGTTCACGCGCCAACGGCCCAGGGAGTGCGGGTCGCTCTTTGTGCGGTTGCGTATTTCCTCGTCGGTGATGTTGCCCGCCCAGACTCCTGCGTAGGCCAGGAAGAAACGCTGGTCGGCGGTGAGACCGTCGGTGGTGGGCAGGGACTGGGTCTTTGTAGCGTTCTTGTAGGCAGTCCATGCCACCTGCAGGCCACCGTGGTCAGCCAGGTTCTCGCCCAGCGTGAGGCGGCCGTTGGCGTTGAGGTCGGGCAGTACCTTGATAGCCGAGAAGAAGTCGGCATAGCGGTCGGTGCGCTCGCGGAACTGCTCGCCGTCGGAGGCAGCCCACCAGTCGTGCATGTTGCCGTCCTTGTCAAACTGGCGGCCCTGGTCGTCGAAGCCGTGGGTCATCTCGTGGCCTATCACAACGCCGATGGCACCATAGTTGAAGGCATCGTCGGCAGTCGGGTCGAAGAAGGGCACCTGCAGGATTCCTGCGGGGAAGCAAATCTCGTTTGTCGTGGGGTTGTAGTAGGCGTTCACGGTCTGCGGGTTCATGTACCAGTCGTCGCGGTCGACGGGCTTGCCTGCCGTGTGGTCAATTTGGTAAGCAGTCCAGAAGCGGCGGCAGTTTATAATATTCTCGTAGTAAGACTTTGACGGGTCTATGCTAAGTCCCTGCATGTCAATCCACTTATCAGGATAGCCCACCTTTACGTAGAACGTGTTGAGCTTCAGCAGGGCGTTGACCTTGGTGGAGTCGCTCATCCAGTCCTGTGCTGCAATGCGCTCGCCCAGTGCTATCTGCAGGTTGCGTACCAGCTGAATCATGCGCTCCTTCGACGAGGCGGGGAAGTAGCGGTCCACGTAGATGCGTCCCAGGGCCTGTCCCATCTGGCTTTCTAACTGCTGAGTGGCGCGGCGCCAGAGCGGGTGGTCTTGCTGCCGGCCTGACATCACCTTTCCGAAGAATTCGAAGTTGGCGGCCTGTACGGCATCGTTGAGGTAGCCTGCTGCCGACATTATCTGGCCCCACTCCATGTAGTCGCGGTATTCCTCGGCCTTGATGGTGCCTAACAGCTGGTTGAGGCCTGCCAGGAACTCAGGCTGGCCAACTATCAGCTCCTGCATGTAGCGCGACTCTACGCCCTGGGCGTTCATTAGACGCTCAAGCTTGATGTTTGGATAGTCGGTGCTGAAAGCCTGAAGGGTGGTCTTGTTGTAGTTGCGCTGAGGGTCTCTAAGCTCAGTGCGCGAGCGCGACACCTTGGCCAGCTCAGTCTCTATGCGCAAGATGTTGCGCATCTTTTTCTGGGCTGCTTTCTTGCTGAAGCCAAACTGCTGGAACATTCTGACAATGTGCTGCTTATAAGCTTCTCGGATTCTCGTAGTCTCAGCGTCGGTGTCAAGGTAGTAGTCCTTCATGCCGAGGGTGAGGCCGCCCTGTGAAACCTGCATGATGTTCTGCGAGGCGTTCTTCTCGTCGGCCCCTATTCCGGCACGCATGAACTCCATGTTTCCAAACGGGGCCAGCTGCAGCTCGATGTCGAAGAGCTGGTCCTTGGTACGGGCCTGTTCCAGTTGCTGTATAATCGCCATTGCGGGAGCCGTGCCTTCCTGGTTGCGGCGCACGCTGTCCATGGCCAGCTTGTACAGGTCGCTCAGCTTCTGCTCAATGGTGCCCTGTGTGAAGGTGCCCTCAAGCAGGTCGGCAAGTATGCCGTTTATGCGCTTGTTGTTCTCCTCCTGAAGAGCGTCGAACGAACCGTAGCGGGAGTAGGCGGGGGGTAGGGGATTGCGCTGCATCCAGCCTCCGCAGGCATACTGGAAGAAGTCGTCGGCCGGACGCACTGTGGTGTCAAGGTTCGCCAGGTCTATGCCTGTGCGAAGCTGGCCCTGGGCTGTAGAGGCCAGCGTCATGGTGCTTAGTGCCATGATTGTAAGTACTGTCTTGAATTTCATAAAGATATATGTGTTGTTTTTAGTTTCAGAATGCAAAAATACATAAAATACATGCATGAAGCCCACATTCCGCCTTAAAAATAAAATAAATTAACAAATCGCCATGGTCCTTTTTCCCGTTTTGCTTGGTTGATTATGGGAAAAGTTTTGTACCTTTGCCGAAAATTTATATATTTTCCACATTGATATGATAAAGAAACACCTTCTCTGCCTTTTCAGCCTTTTTGCATTATCGCTGACTGCTACAGCCCAGCCTACAGCCGACGACGTGATGGCAGTTACCCGCCGTGCCAACGACTATTTCATGCAGAAGTATGAAGACCCCACCGTTCCCACAACCTGGCGCAGGGTGAGACCCTCAAGTCTCTGGACCCGAGCTGTTTACTACGAGGGACTGATGGCCCTGCAGCGCGTTGACCCCCAGGAGCGCTATGTGGACTACTCTGTGAGGTGGGCCGACTTCCACGGCTGGACTCCACGCAACGGAGTGAACACCTGCGATGCCGACGACCAGTGCTGCGGACAGACATACATTGAGCTTATGCCCTACGCAGGCCGCCCTGACAGCATACATATTAATAATGTGTTGGCCAACCTTGACCACCAGATGCAGACCGTGAACCCGCGCAACCAGAGCCTCTACGGCTGGTGGACATGGATAGACGCCATCCAGATGGCCATGCCGCTCTACATGATGGCTTCGCAGGTGACGGGCGACACCAAGTATCGCGACCACGCCATGAAGATGTATCGCTGGAGCAGGAACGAGTGCGGCGGCGGACTCTTCAACACGGCGGAGGGGCTGTGGTGGCGCGATGCCGACTATGTGCCCCCCTACAAGGAGCCAGATGGCAAACAGTGCTACTGGAGCCGCGGCAACGGGTGGGTATATGCCGCCCTTGTGAGATGCATGGACCTGCTGCAGGAGAAGTCAAAGGCCTACAAGGAGCTGAAGAAGGACTTCATGGCTATGAGCAAGGCTTTGCTGGCATGCCAGCGGGCCGACGGCTTCTGGAACCCCAGCCTCGTTTCTTCCAACTATGCAATGCCTGAGACAAGCGGCACAGCCCTCTTCCTCTACGGCATGTCATGGGGAATAAGGAAGGGCTACCTGCAGAGCGCCGACTATCGTCCGGCATGCGACCGCGCCTGGCAGGCAATGGTGCGCGAGGCCGTACATCCCGACGGCTTCCTCGGCTGGATGCAGGGCACGGGCAAGGACCCATCGGCTGGTCAGCCGCTGAGCTACACCCGCATTCCCGACTTCGAGGACTACGGCACCGGATGCTTCCTCCTTGGAGCCACAGAATACTACAGACTGCTGTCGGAGCGTTAAAAAAACGTAAATCATGCCCATCGCGGCATGATTATGGACTGCGATATTAAATTTTAGCTGTACTTTTGCGTCATAAATAAAAAGATTAAGGAGATCAATAAGATGAAAAAGCTACTGTTAGTTACACTTTTTGTTGTCTGCGGCCTTGCCGCTGCCGTTGCCCAGCGCCCGGCAGAGATAAGGTTTGACAAGCAGACCCACAATTTCGGCACCCTCAGGGCTGACAGCTGTGTAGTGACCTGTGTGTTCTCGTTTACAAACGTAGGCGAGCAGCCGCTGGTGATAAACCAGGCCTTCCCTTCATGCGGATGCACCGTTCCCACCTATACCCACGAACCCATTCAGCCCGGACAGAAAGGCGAGATAAAGGTTACCTACAACGGAACGGGAGCCAATGGCGGCCATTTCAGGAAGAACGTCACCGTGCGCACCAACGGGGCGGTTGAGATGACGCGCCTCTACATTGAAGGCGACATAGAGTAGTCGGAATTTATAATCTGCATGTATTCGCTATAGCTGATATACCGCCCGCCCATTGACTTGAGGTGGGCGGTTTCAAATTGGCAGTCTATCAGCTTTCCACCCATGTCGCCAAAGGTCTTGGCCAGGAAGATAAGGGCCAGCTTCGAACCGTTTGGCACGAGCGAGAACATGCTCTCGCCAAAGAAGGCCCTGCCAATGTTTACCCCGTAGAGGCCGCCTACAAGTTCCTTGTTCCTGTTCCACACCTCTACGCTGGCGGCAAAGCCCTGCCTGTAAAGCTCGGTGTAGGCCTCTATCATGTCGTCGCCCAGCCATGCGCCGTCCTCGTCGTAGCGCAGGCTGCTGCAATGGCCTATCACAGCCTCGAAGTCCCTGTTTACTGAGAAAACATACTGCCCCTTCCTCAGCAGGGTGCGCATGGAGTGGCTTATATGTATCTCCTCCGGAAAAATAACGAAGCGCTCGTGCGGGCAGAACCACATCGGCTCCTTCTGCCTGCGGAAGTCGTACCAGGGAAAGATGCCGTTGCTGTAGGCCAGGAGCAGGCGGTCCACGCTGAGGTCGCCCCCAATGGCCAGGCAGCCGTCTTCGTCGGCAAGTTCAGGGCTGGGAAACCAAAGCTCCTTGTCAAGCTGGAATATCATCGATGGTAATTTTTCCTCCGTTCTTTAGACTTCCGAACAATATCTCGCGCATCAGCATGGGCTTGAGCTTCCGGGCAATGACGCGGTCCATCTCGCGTGCGCCGTACTGCTGGGTGAATCCCTCTTCCAGCAGTTTGCTGAAGGCGTTGTCCGTGATGCTCATCTCCACTTTCTTCGCTGTCAGTTTCTGCTGCAGCTCGTCCAGCTTCTTCCGCAGTATGCGTGTGGCCATTTGCTTGTCCATGTCGTGAAACACCACGGTGGCTGTCAGGCGGCCCGTGAACTCAGGCTTGAAGGTCTTTCTCACCTGTGTGAGCATGGCCTCTCCACGCTCTATCCTCTGCCCGAAGCCTATTGATGCCTGCGAGGCAAACTGCGCGCCGGCATTGCTGGTCATGATGAGCACCACGCCCCTGAAGTCGGCCTTGCGGCCTTTGTTGTCGGTAAGCTTGGCATAGTCCATCACCTGCAGCAGAATGTTGTAGATGTCCTGGTGGGCTTTCTCAATCTCATCGAGCAGCAGCACGCAGTTGGGAGTCTTGCGGATGGCGTCGGTAAGCAGTCCGCCGTCCTCGTATCCCACGTAGCCTGCCGGCGAGCCAATGAGCTTTGCCACGGCGTGTTTCTCGGTGTATTCGCTCATGTCGAAGCGCTGCAGGGCTATGCCCAGCTGCTGTGCCAGCTGGCGCGCCACCTCGGTCTTGCCCACGCCGGTAGGCCCCACGAAGAGCAGGCTGGCCATGGGCTTGTTGTCGTCGGTGAGTCCGGCACGTGACATCTGTACCGCCTCCACCACCTGCTTCACGGCCTCGTCCTGTCCGTAAATCTTTTCCAGCATGCGGCTGCTGAGGGTCTCCATCTGGCTTGTGTCGTCTTCCATCAGGCTCAGGGCGTCAATCTTGCATGTCTTTGCCAGCATGTCGGTGATGAGGGCCTTGTCCACCACCTTTATGGCCTCCTGCTCCCTGGCTTCCTTCTCTGTCTTGGTCTGCAGTGATGCTCCAGCCTCGTCAATGAGGTCGATGGCCTTGTCGGGCAGGAAGCGGTCGTTGACATACTTTGCGCTTGCCCTTACTGCTGTCTCTATGGCGCTGTCCTCTATCACCACACCGTGGTAGTCCTCGTAGAGCGGCCTGAGCTGTCTCAGTATCTCTATTGCCTCGTCCTCGGTAGGCTCCAGTATGTCCATCTGCTGGAACCTTCTCACCACGCCTTTCGACTTGGCAAAGTACCTGCTGTACTCCTCGTAAGTGGTGGAGCCGATGAACCTCACGTTGCCGCCTTCGAGGTAGGGCTTCAGAATGTTCGACACGTCCAGCGAGCTGTCGCTTGTTGCTCCGGCTCCCACGAGGTTGTGTATCTCATCTATATATATAATGTTGGCGGTGGCTGTTGCCATGCCTTCAGTCCTCCTGCTTTCTGCTTCATCTATCACACCGTCCATCACCATCTTTATGCGCCTCTCCATGTCGCCGCGATACTGCGTACCGGCCAGCAGGGTTCCCATGTCGAGCATGTACACCCTGGCGCCCTTCAGCTTGTCGGGCACGAGGCCTTTCTCTATGCGGGCCGTCAGTCCGTAGACAAGTGCCGTCTTTCCCACTCCCGGCTCTCCAACGTGCAGAGGGTTGTTCTTCTCGCGCCGGCAGAGTATCTGTATGGTGCGCTCCAGTTCCTTCTCGCGCCCAATGAGCGGATTCTTCTCAGCCACGATGTCGTTCATGCATGTCACCAGCTGGCGCCAGCCGTCGGGCTTTTCTTCTTCGTCAAGCCTGAAGAGTTCGTCCAGGTCGTCGTCGTTGTTGCTTGAGGCCATCTCATACTGCGTTATCAGGTCGCTGATGAACTCCTGCTCCCTGCCGTTCAGATATTTCTTCAGCAGATAGGTGGCCCACGACTCCTGCAGCTGGAGTATGCCCTGCACCACGTGGGTGGTGTCTATGGCCTGGGCGGAGCTGCTCATCACCTGGTTAGCGGCAATGGTCATTACCTTCATGCTTTGTACTGAGAGCATCACTTCGTAGTCGCCCTCGCCGGGCACGCACTCCATCTGTATGAGCCGTTGCGTCAGCTCGGCCTTTGCAAAGTCGGGGTCTATGTAGAGCCTGAGAACTATTCGGAAGGTTACGTCCTCCGTTATCATGGCCATGAGGATATGCTCCGGCGTGACGAACTCGTGACGCATGGCGGTGCATTGCTTTATGGCTGCTTCAAGTGTGAGTGATAGTCGTTCTGTCTGTCCTATTTCTGGCATAATGTCTTTTGTATCCCTTTTACTGTTATTTTTCCGGCTCGCAGGTAAGTCGCAGCGGGTAGCCCTCCTCGCGGGCCATGGAGGTGGCGCGCTGTATCTTTGACAATGCCACGTCGTAGGAGTACACTCCCACTATAGCCTTGCCCGTGTGGTGAACGGAGAGCATCAGGGCTTCTGCCTCGGCCCGCTCCTTGAAGAATACTTCCATAAGCACTCTTACCACAAATTCCATCGTGGTGAAGTCGTCGTTGTGAATTATCACTACGTAGCGGTGGGGCTCCTTCAGCCCCGTGTTTGTGCGTTCCCGCAGCTGTGACTGTTCTCTTGCCATGATGCAAAGGTACGTCTTTTTCTTCAAAGCGCCAACGGTTACTGTCTTTTTCTTTCTTATTAGGATATTTATGGTTAAACAAGCTTAAATCTTGCAGTAAATCGCTTGCGATATAAAACTAAAGTCCTACCTTTGCATCGTGAACGACATAATTAACGTAAACAATAAGAACATGAAAACTATTTATGACTTCAAGGCTCTGACGAGCAAAGGAAAAGAGATTGACTTCAAGCAGTTTGAAGGAAAGGTGTTGTTGGTGGTTAACACAGCCAGCAAGTGTGGCTTCACTCCCCAGTTTGCAGGACTGGAGGAACTGAACCAGAAGTACAAGGACCGCGGCCTGGTGATTATCGGCTTCCCCTGCAACCAGTTCAAGGAGCAAGATCCGGGCAACGACGCCCAGATAGAGGAGTTCTGCCAGCTGAACTACGGCGTGACGTTCCAGATTATGAAGAAGACCGACGTGAACGGCGCTGCTGCCGAGCCTATCTTCGAGTATCTGAAGGAGCAGGCTCCCACGGAGGAGTACAAGGGGCTGAAGGCAAAGGCCACCCACGCCCTGCTAAAGAAAATAAGCAAGAGCGTGGAGAAGGACAGCGACATACTGTGGAACTTCACCAAGTTCCTGATTTCGAAGGATGGAAAAACTGTCAAGCGTTTTGCTCCCACCACCGACCCGAAGGACTTTGAGAAGGACGTGGAGGAAATGCTTTGAGGTTTGAGGTTTGAGAATTGAGGTTTGAGATTTATGCACGCAGAACTTCAACTTGACAATCAGATTTGCTTCCGGCTGTACACGGCGGCGCGACTGATAACGCAGGCCTATACCCCTATGTTCACCAAACTGGGCATCACCTACCCGCAGTATCTGGTACTGATGGTGCTGTGGGAGAAGGATGTCCAGCCCGTGAATGATATTGCCCACCGGCTGCTCTTGGAGACAAACACCGTTACGCCCCTGCTGCAGCGTATGGAGAAGCTGGGGCTGGTATGCCGTAAGAAAGGCGAGCAGGACAAGCGCCAGCAAATTGTAAGTCTGACGGAGAAGGGTAGGGCGATGGAGGAACAGGCCTACCAGCTTATTCCTGCCGGCATGGGCAAGCAACTCGCGCCCTGTCCGCTGAAGCTTGAGGACTACAAGACTCTGGCAGATGGACTGGACGCAATAATAGAAACACTCAAAAACAAATAGACTTATGAAACGACTGATTACAATCTGCCTCTTGGCAACAGTGTGTGTACTTGGCATCTCTGCACAAGAAACCTGCGGAAATGCATGCTGCACAGGAACTACCATCTACGACATCACCGTGAAGGACGATGCCGGCAACAACGTATCGCTGGCTGACTACAGGGGAAAGGTGCTCCTTATAGTAAACACCGCTACACGCTGCGGATTCACCCCGCAGTATGAGGAACTGGAGGCACTCTACGAGAATTATCAGGAGGACGGGCTGGTGATCCTTGACTTCCCATGCAATCAGTTTGGCCAGCAGGCTCCGGGCACCATTCAGGAGATTCACCAGTTCTGTACGGCCAACTTTAACATCCGGTTCCCTCAGTTCGACAAGATTGACGTAAACGGTCCCGATGAATCGCCACTGTTCACTTATCTTAAGTCACAGCAGGGATTCGCCGGTTTCGACCTTACCGACCAGAAGGGAATATTCATGGACCAGATGCTGCGCAATCAGGATGCTGACTACGCCAGCAAGCCTGACATAAAGTGGAACTTCACTAAATTCCTCGTCTCCCGCGACGGTCGTGTGGTGAAGCGCTATGAGCCAACAGACAGAGTATCGGCTATTGAGGCCGACATACGGGAAGAGCTAACCCAAAGTTCGCCCTCACCTTCGCAACAGGCAGCCCATTAGCGGCTATTCCTCCATGAGCTTGCGATAACGCTGGCGCTTGGGTTCGTCAAGACCCAGGCGCTTTGCTTTGTTTGCCTCGTAGTCGGAATAGTTGCCCTCGAAGAAGAATACGCTGTGGTCGTCGGGATTGCCCGACATGGCACCCTCGAAGGCCAGGATGTGGGTGCAGATGCGGTCAAGGAACCAGCGGTCGTGGCTGATGACGACGGCACAGCCGGCAAAGGCCTCAAGACCTTCCTCCAAGGCTCGCAGGGTGTTCACGTCAATATCATTTGTAGGCTCGTCAAGCAGCAGCACGTTGCCCTCCTGTTTCAGGGCCAGGGCCAGCTGCAGGCGGTTTCGCTCGCCGCCGCTCAGCACGCCGCACT
>JAFTAR010000091.1 GCA_017455495.1 Prevotella sp. | reverse complement strand
GTTCCTGCTCACCCGCAGCGGCTTTGCTGGCGAACAGCGCTACAGCACGGCAACATGGAGCGGCGACATTGGCACGCGCTGGGAGGACATGCGCGCCCAGATGACGGCCGGCCTTAACTACAGCATGTCGGGCATACCTTTCTGGGGCATGGACCAGGGCGGCTTCTGCGTTGAGAACCGCTACGTGGCAGCTCAGCAGCTCTTTGACCGCACAGGCCAGGAGAACGAGGACCTCAAGGAGTGGCGCGAGCTGCAGACACGATGGAACCAGTTCGGTGCCTTCATACCCCTCTTCCGCAGTCACGGCCAGTGGCCCCTGCGCGAGATATGGAACATAGCCCCCGACGAGCATCCTGCTTACCAGTCGTTCGTGTTCTACGACCGCCTGCGCTATCAGCTCATGCCTTACCTCTATTCCCTGGCAGGCTGGGCACACTTCCGCGACTACACCCTGATGCGAGCCTTGGTGATGGACTTCGGCAGCGACCGCAATGTGCTTGACATTGGCAACCAGTGGATGCTGGGGCCGGCCATGATGGCATGCCCCGTGGGCTATTACAAGGCCCGCAACCGCAGTGTCTACTTCCCGCAGCAGTGCGGCTGGTACAACCTGTACAGCGGAGAGTATGTGGCAGGTGGCCAGCGGCTTGTGGTTGATGCTCCTTACGACCGCATTCCGGTCTTTGTACGCGAGGGAGCCATCATACCCTTCGGCCCGCAGATGGAGTGGAGCGACGAGAAGCCCGCAGAGCTTATCAACCTATATATCTATGCCGGGCAGGACGGACAGTTCCAGCTCTACGAGGACGAGGGAACCAACTACAACTATGAGCGTGGAAAATACAGCACCATTGACATCAGCTACGACGATGCCACTCGGACGGTGAGCTTCTCGAAGAGGCAGGGAGCCTTCGACGGCATGCTGAAGAACCGCCGCTTCAACGTTGTCCTCGTCACAAAGGACCATGCGCGCAGCCTTGACCTTGACTCTCCCGTGGGAACTATGGTGCAGTATAATGGCAGGGCTGTCAGCGTGCAGCTGTAACGGATATTTTCAACAAACATTATAATCACAAAGAATGACAAGAGTAGTAAAGCTACGCAAAGGCTTGGACATTAGCCTGAAAGGCAAGGCTGCCCTTGAGCGTCTCACCCTTAAGTCGAACGGTCACTTTGCCTTGGTGCCCGACGACTTTGAGGGGGTGGTGCCGAAAGTGGTGGTCAGCGAAGGCGATGTCGTGAAAGCCGGCGAGCCGCTGTTTGTTAACAAGCAGTGGCCCGAAGTGAAGTTCGCCTCTCCGGTAAGCGGCAAAGTAGTGGCCGTGGAGCGGGGCGAGCGAAGAAAGGTGCTTGCCGTCAGGGTGGATGCCGACGCCAAGCAGGAGTATGCCGACTATGGGCGCAAGGATGTGGACAAGATGGACGGCGAGGCCGTAGTGAAGAGCCTCTTGGAGGGCGGCATCTTCGGCTATATCAACCAGCTGCCTTACGCCGTGTCTACCAATCCCTCGGTGATGCCGAAGGCCATCTTCGTCTCGGCACTCAGGGACAAACCCTTGGCCTGCCCATTTGAAGAGGAGGTGAAAGGACAGGAGCAGGACTTCGTGACGGGGCTCAAGGCCTTGTCGAAGATTGCAAAGGTCCACGTAGGCATAGGCAAAGCCTCGAATCTCAATTCCCATATCTCAAATATTGATGGCGTTGAGGTAACTGTTTATGACGGCAAGTGCCCGGCAGGAAACGTCGGCGTGCAGGTGAACCATACCGACCCGGTGAACAAGGGCGAGGTGGTGTGGACCATTGGCGACCCAACGGCAGTCCTCTTCATTGGCCGCCTGCTGAATACTGGCAAGGTAGACCTGAAGCGCACTGTGGCTTTCTGCGGCAGCGAGGTTAAGAAGCCTTGTCTTGTGGAAATGCTGGTGGGCCAGGAACTGCAGACCCTTGTTGCCAACAGCTATGACAAAGACCACCATGTGCGTATTATAAACGGCAATGTGCTTACGGGCACAAAGACCACAGCCGACGGATTCCTTGGCGCCCATGCCTCGGAGGTTACCATTATCCCCGAGGGCGACGATGCCGACGAGTTTGTGGGCTGGGCCATGCCGCGCCTGAAGCAGTTCTCCACCAGCCGCAGCTACTTCTCCTGGCTCTTCGGCAGGAAGAAGGAGTATGCCCTTGATGCCCGCATTAAGGGCGGCGAGCGCCACATCATCATGAGTGGCGAATACGACCGCGTGCTGCCCATGGACATCTATGGCGAGTATCTCATCAAGGCCATCATCACCGGCGACATTGACAAGATGGAGCAGCTGGGCATCTACGAGGTGAGTCCAGAGGACTTCGCCCTGGCCGAGTTCGTAGACTCTTCGAAACTGGAGCTGCAGCGCATTGTACGTGAAGGCCTGAATAACCTAAGGAAAGAGAATTCATAGCCCACCCAAGCCATCCAAGAGGGTGGGATGTCAATATAGATATGGTGGACTAATAAATATAAAAGTAATAATAACGAAAAAAAGGAGCGCCCAGTAAGTAACTAAACATCCCTCCCTTGGGGAGGGCTTGGGTGGGCTTTTAATATGTTAAGAAATTATTTGAACAAGATAAAGCCGAAGTTCGAGGAGGGCGGCAAGCTGCATGCGCTTCATTCGCTCTTCGACGGCTTCGAGACCTTCCTCTACGTGCCCAACAGGACGGCGAGGAATGGCGTGCACATTCACGATGCCATCGACTCGAAGCGCATCATGAGTGTGGTGGTGCTGGCGCTGATGCCGGCCATGCTCTTCGGCATGTACAACGTGGGCTATCAGAACTATCTGGCAGCCGGTACGCTGGCTGCGGCCGGCTTCTTCGAGGTGTTCTTCTACGGTTTCCTGGCTGTGCTGCCCAAGATTCTGGTGAGCTACATCGTAGGCCTGGGCATTGAGTTTGCCTGGGCACAGTGGAAGGGTGAGGAGATTCAGGAGGGATTCCTCGTGAGCGGCATCCTCATCCCCCTTATCATACCCGTCAACTGTCCGCTCTGGATTCT
>JAFTAR010000090.1 GCA_017455495.1 Prevotella sp. | reverse complement strand
GACGAGCAGAAAGCCATGCTTAAGGCCTCTGTAAGTATGCTGTTGAATGCTGGTATGTCGGCCGCTGATATTGCCAAACAGTTGGGTCGTGACCTCCGCATCATAGAGGAACTGATGAAGTAGAGAGGTTTCTCTACACCGTTGCCTTCCTGTCGGGCTGCTCCACACTCTTGGCATACCAGCCGTGGCGGCCATGCTGTGCGCCAGGGGGGCAAGGGGGTTCCGGCGGCAAAACCGCCGGACACAGTAGAGCACCGTGTCCGGCGGTTTGCCCGCGGATAGGATGTCAAGGGCCT
This sequence comes from Prevotella sp., assembly GCA_017455495.1. Lineage (GTDB taxonomy): Bacteria > Bacteroidota > Bacteroidia > Bacteroidales > Bacteroidaceae > Prevotella. Next base: position 8,055 of record JAFTAR010000090.1, on the reverse strand, counting down.
TTGAGATGATGTTGAGGGCTTTCATGGTCAGCATGAGGGTCTGGCTGCGAAGGGTGTCGTCTGTTTGTTTCATGGGCTGTTGCTGTTTTTATTTATTGTTGTGCAAAGGTAGGGCTGCGGAGGCCGAAGCTACATGCCGTTAAAGCCGTGATAACACTTGTTTACAGGTTTTAACCAAAACTTATCCCGAAAATACCTGCACTACTTGCACCGGAATGGGAAAATGGGAAAATGAGAGAATGAGAAAATATGAAACAACTGTGGGGCAGCCCCGCAGCATCATGGGGAGGCCCCGCAGCATCATGGGGAGGCCCCGCAGCATCATGGGGAGGCCCCACAGCATCATGAGGCAGCCCCGCAGCATCATGAGGCAGCCCCATAGTATAATGTGGAGGCTCCGCATGATGGTGCGGAGCCTCCACGGACTTGCTTCAAACCTTTAGGTGCAAGTAGTGCAACAAAAAAATGTGTTCAGAAATGCATGCGGACGTCAAGACCGAGCTGGAGGGGCATGCCGCGCTGTGCAAAGTAACGCTGGCCGCCTGCTGCGCTGCTGGCCACGGCGAAGGTGTTGTAGCTTGTGTCGGTGAGGTTGCGGCCCCACAGGCTTACGGCAACTGCACCGAAGTCGTAGTCGGCATGGGCACCAAGCAGGGTGTAGAGCTTCTGGCTGAAGGTGTTGGCCTCGTCCCACCATGTCTTGCCCTGACCTGTGAAGCTGGCGCCAAGGGTAAGCTTGTCAGTGAGGTGCCAGTCCACGAGGGCGCTGAACGTGTGCTGCGGCACGAAGGGAACGTATTTGTCCTTGAAGTCCTGCGTGCTCACCGTCCCGTCAGCGTTGGAAATCTCGTTGCGGTACTCGTCGAACTTAGCATTGGTGAAGGAGTAGGTCAGTGTCCAGTCAAGGGCGTTGTCCACAGCCCTGCCGCGCAGCGTTGTCTCAAGTCCGCAGGAGTGGCTCTTGCCTGCGTTGACCATTATTCGCCCATAGTTGAACTCCGGCGACATGACAGACAGCTGCTGGTTGCGTATCTCCATGTAGAAGATGGCAAGGTCGAAGTGCAGCTGGCTGTCAAAGAGGTTCAGGTGGGTGCCTACCTCATAGTTCCACGACTCTTCGGGCTTGTAGGCGATGGTCTCATTTATATTATCGTAGTCTTGTGTTGTGTGCTCCACGTCGTAGTCGCCACGCATGGCGTTCTGCTGATTGGCGTTCAGGTCGGCCTGCAGTATGTCGCTGAACATTTGAATATTGTACCCGCCTGTGCGGTAGCCCTTGGCCACTATGGCATACATATTGCCCAGTTGCTCGCTGATGGTGTAGGTGAGGCCGAGCTTCGGCAGCAGCTGCGTGTAGGTCTTCGAGCGGCTGTCGGCCACGTGTGATGTAAGGTGGTAGGTGGCCTGGCGCTCTGCCGTGCCGCCGGTTAGGTTCATATAGGCAAGGGCATCGTAGTCTATCTCTACCTTGTCGCAGTTAAGTCTCAGTCCAAGAGTGAGTTTTAGCTTGTCGTTCAACTGTAGGTTTGACTCGTGGAAGAGTGCCAGCGAGGTCTGCGGCGTGCGGAAATGTTCAGGCACTTCCATCTCTGCCCTCATTGTTATTCCCTCAAGGGCGGCCTGTACGGCCCTGTTGGCGGCAGCCTCGGCAGCAGCCTGCGGCATGCCCTGTGCCAGCATCTGTTGCAGAATCTGGGCATACATAGAGCGCTGCATGGCTCCCTTCATGGCGTTTTCTATGGCGCTGCCAATAGGTCCGGTTATGGCGTCGCCAAACATTACCGGGGCGTCGGTCCTGAGGTACTGGTAAGAGCCGAACAGGCCCGTGGCATGCTGCCAGCTATTGTTGTTCTGCGAGCGTAGCACGTGTTCCATGGTAAGGGCGCTCATCTTCTGTCGCTGGGTGAGGCGCAGGTAGTCGGGTGTCATGTAGTCCTGGTCCATCACCATCAGGTCCTTGAGGTACTGGAAGCTGAAGGTGGAGTTGAACACCAGTGGGGCCTCTGCCAGGTCTCCGCCAATGCCGGTGGCTATGTTAAGCCCCGTGTTCAGCATGTTGCGCTTGTATCCGTTCATCAGCGTTGTGGCGGGGTCGGCCACGTTGCTGCCATCGGGAGTCATCTCCCCGTAGCCGAAGCCGTTCTGGTTCACATACTGGTAGTCGGCCGTCCAGTCGAAGCGTGCCTTGCCGTCGGGCTGGAAGAAGAGGTGCAGTCTGCCGCCGGCCTCATTGGTGAGGTCGTTCTTCTGGTCGAAGTTCTGGTTGCTGATGAAGCCTTTCAAGCCCTTGTAGAATCCTGCCACGGAGAAGGCGAGCTTGTCGCTGGGGCGGTGGTAGTGGGCTATCTCCGCATTGCCGTAGAGGCCCGTGCCTATGGCCAGCTTTATGTCCGTGCCCTGATAGTTCATGGGGTTCTTTGAGTACAGGCGTATCAGTCCGCCCTCGCTGTTCTGTCCGTAGAGGGTTCCCTGCGGCCCGCGTAGGATGTCCATGCGGTCCAGCATGTAGATGTGGCTGTTGAATGCAGCCTTTGAGGTGAGGGGAATGTTGTCGTAGTAGACTCCCACGGCGGGGTTGTTTATGCGCGAACCTATGCCACGGATATACATGGATGAGGTGAGGCGCGAGCCATAGTCAGGCACGGCGAGCGATGGCACGAAGAAGGCGGCGTCGCTAATGCTGCGCAGCTGAAAATGCTCCATTTCATCGGTGCTTATCATAGTGCTGCTCAGGGGCTGCTGGCGCAGTCGCGCCACGTCCTTGGGCTGTGCAATGATTATCACTTCGTCAAGGTCTACTATGCGCGAGCTGTCTGCCATGTATTCCGTGCCGCCCATGTCCGCAGGGCTGCCATTCTCCATTGTTGTCTTCACTCCGACTCCTGCCTCAGCCACTGCTGTGGCAAGGGTCGCTGCCAATGCTAATACTGCTGTTTTCCTCATAATTATATAATTGCTGTTATCGTTTAAAACCGGGTGCAAAGGTAATACATTGTTTCGTAAGCTGCAATCCCTATTTGTATGGATTTTTTCATTTCTGCTGCAACAAAATTGTATTTTTTTTACTCGTTTCAGAAAAAAGTAGTAATTTTGCGGTCTGATAGGTAATAAAAGCTAAGTAAACAACTATGAAGAAATCTTTATTCAGAGGAAAAAGCACCATTTCACGGTGGATTTTTGCAGTAGCCATGCTGGCGGCATTTGGCCTGGCCGACGCCTCGGCACAAGGCTCTTACTCTGTGGGGCAGCTGAGCCGCGCCTCAAGGCAGCGCCAGCAGAACCGGCAGAACCCCTACGGCAGCGTGTATGAATATCAGACTGCTCCACATGAGCATTCCTATGGTACGTTTTTCGCCGAGTACAACAGAATGACGATGGATATTGACAACAGCCTTGTCAGCAATCCCGGCTACAACGGTATCTCCGTGGGCTTCGACTACTTCCTGCCTTTTGCTGGTGGACTGGGCGTTGACCTCGGGGCCAAGGTGCAGTATTTCTTCCGCAACGAGGAGGAGGACATCCGTACCTATAAGGACAACCTGCTCAGCGGCACCGTGCCCGTGAGGCTGGCCTACGACTGGCGTATAAGCGACTCCTTTGCCCTGATGCCGTTTGCCGGAGTGTACGGACGCTACAACTTCTCGGGCAAGCAGGTGTATGAGGAGAGCGGCGTGTCAGGACGCACCTCCATCAACCAGTTCGACGAGAAGCAGACTTCCTACTACGGCATAGAGAAGCTCAAGAGGCTGCAGGCAGGCTGGGAAGCCGGTGCAAGGGCTGTCATCTCCGAGACCTTCTCCGTTGGCGCAAGCTATTGGATGGACTTCACCGAGATAGGCCACGACACGAAGCTGAAGGGATTCAGCATAATGCTGGGGGCAAACTTCTGACCTGCCTCCAGCCACTCGTAGATAATAACAGGTAAAAAGATTCTTAACACAATAAACATGAACGACAGACTTTACATTTTCGACACCACGCTGCGCGATGGTGAGCAGGTTCCCGGCTGCCAGTTGAATACCGTGGAGAAGATACAGGTTGCAAAAGCATTGGAGCAACTTGGAGTAGACGTGATAGAAGCGGGCTTCCCCATAAGCTCGCCCGGCGACTACAACAGCGTTATTGAGATTTCGAAGGCCGTGACCTGGCCTACCATCTGCGCCCTGACGAGGGCCGTGCAGCGCGACATTGACGTGGCTGTGGAGGCCTTGCAGTATGCCAAGCGCAAGAGGATTCACACAGGCATAGGCACCAGCGACGAGCACATCAGGTATAAGTTCAACTCCAACCGCGAGGAGATAATAGAGCGCGCCGTATGGGCGGTGAAGTACGCCCGGCAGTTCGTGGACGACGTGGAGTTCTATGCCGAGGATGCCGGCAGGACCGACAATGAATATCTGGCACAGGTGGTGGAGGCCGTCATAAAGGCGGGCGCTACGGTGGTGAACATACCCGACACCACGGGCTACTGCCTGCCACTGGAGTTCGGCCAGAAGATAAAGTACCTCATGGAGAATGTGGACAATATTGACAAGGCCATAATCTCAACCCACTGCCACAACGACCTTGGCATGGCCACGGCAAACACCTTGGAGGGCGTGCTTAACGGAGCAAGGCAGGTGGAGGTGACGGTGAACGGCATAGGCGAGAGAGCCGGCAACACCTCGCTTGAGGAGATTGCCATGATTCTGAAGTGCCACAACAACCTGCATATCGACACCAACATCAACACCACGAAGATATTCCCCATCTCAAGGATGGTGTCGGGCCTGATGAACATGCCCGTGCAGCCCAACAAGGCCATAGTGGGGCGCAACGCCTTTGCCCACAGCAGCGGCATCCACCAGGACGGCGTGCTGAAAAATGTGCACACCTACGAAATAATTGACCCCAAGGACGTGGGAATTGACGTGGACAGCATAGTCCTTACGGCCCGTAGCGGCAGGGCAGCCCTGAAGCACCGCCTCCACGTGAACGGCGTGGACGTGAGCGATGAGCACCGCCTTGACAAGATATACGAGAAGTTCCTGCAGCTGGCCGACCAGAAGAAGGAGGTGACCGATGCCGACGTGCTCGTGCTGGCAGGCGCCGACATAGCCGAGACCCACGCCGTGAGGCTCGACTTCCTGCAGGTTACCACCGGCAAGGGGGTGAAGAGTGTGGCTTCGATAGGACTGGACATAAGCGGACAGAAATTCGAGGCTGCCAGCAGCGGCAACGGCCCTGTGGACGCAGCCATAAAGGCCCTGAAGCGCATCATCATGAAGCAGATGACGCTGAAGGAGTTTACCATTCAGGCCATTTCAAAGGGCAGCGACGACGTTGGAAAGGTACACATGCAGGTGGAGTACGACGGTCAGCTGTACTATGGCTTCGGAGCCAACACCGACATCGTTACCGCGTCGGTTGAGGCTTACATTGACTGTATAAACAAATTCAAGAAAGACTGATAGAAGATGTATCTGGGTGAGTTTTCCCTTTGGGGCGTCGTTGCCGTGGCCTTCCTTTTAGGGGTGGCCCTTATGCTTGTGTGGCTTGTTGACCGCAAGGTGCTGCTTAAGGCACTGCGTGTCAACGTGAAGAGCCGCCTGCCAAGGCTCTCGGCTGCGATGTGGCTCGTCTCGGCAGGCTCGGCCATCGTGGCGGGAGCGGCTGTCTCGGCAGCCCTCATGCTCTGTCTGCCGTGCCGCACATTCCCCGTGGTGCTGGCCGTGGTGCTGCTGTGCCTGCTCATTGCCGTGCCTCGCTCAATGGAGACCTACCACAGAAGCCTCAGCCGCACGAAGGCTCACAGGAAATATCTCATAGCAAACGGCGCCTCACAGTTGGAATCGGTTATTCCAAGTGTGAGGCGCGCCTTGCGTACATCTTTATTATGTGTGTTGTGGACTCGCTCCACGGGCATGCTGCTGGCAATGGTGCTGATGTTCTGCGGACTGATTTTGGGCGGAGCAACGGTGGCAGCAGCCTTGCTGCTGACGCTTGCCGTATGGGCGGCAACGGTGGCCGCGGCTGTGCTGGGCAGTGTGCTGGCAATGTGGCTCTACTCGTATCGCATGCTGCGGGCAGGGTGAATGCGCGACACAAGGTAGCTGGGACCCACGAGCACCAGGACGCAGGCCACGAGGGTTACGGCATTTAGCAGGAGTATTAGCGGAATATTCAGCTCCATTGGCGCCTCGCTTACGTAGTAGGTCTGCGGGTCAAGCTTCACCAGCCCTGTGGCCTGCTGGAGCAGCACGAGGCCAATGCCGATGATGTTTCCCCACAGCAGGCCGCGCCCTATGATGAAGGTGGCGAGCCACAGGAAGGTGTGGCGGATGGTGGAGTTTCGCGTTCCAAGGGCCTTCAGGATTCCTATCATCTGTGTGCGCTCAAGGATGATGATGAGCAGACCGCTGATCATGGTGAAGCCGGCGAGGGCTATCATTAGGCCGAGGATAATCCAAACGTTTATGTCAAGAAGCTCAAGCCACTGGAACACTTGAGGATATGACTCCTGCACGGTGAGCGTGGTGAGCATGTTGCCCTGGCTGTCAAGGCGGTTCTGGCGCAGCTCGGCCATCACGTTGGCATCGGTGTCGTCCACGTGGTCGAAGTCGTCGACAAGGAGTTCCACGCCAGAGCACAGGTCGCCGTGCCAGCCGTTGCGGCGGGTGGTGATGAAAAGGCTGGTGAGGCAGAAGGAGTCGTCGAAGCGGTTCATGTTGGTCTGGTAGACAGCGTCAACACGGAACGTGAGGCGGCTCACGTGGTCGGCAATGAAGTAGGCAAAGATGAGGTCGCCTACGCCAAGGCGCAGCTTGTCGGCCATCGTCTTGGAGATGACGAGCGGGTAGGGGTTCTCCCTTGAGTTTGGCGTGGCGGGGTCGGGGTTGGTGTCGTAGAACTGTGGCAGCCGGCCGTCGGTGACGCACTGCTCAAGGAACTTTGTGTCGTACTCCTGGCCAAGGCCTTTGAACACTACGCCGAGGAAGTCTTCGTCGGTCTTGAGAATGCCCTGCGTAAGGGCGTAGCGCTCCACATGGCGCACGCCGCTCACGCCCTTAAGGCGCTGCATGAGAGTGTCGTTGACGGCTATTGGCAGCTCGTAGCCCGAGCCTATGGTCTGCACGTTGACCACGCGGATATGGCTGCCGAAGCCAGCCACCTTGTCGCGGATGGTATGCTTGAAGCCCAGCACCACGGCAATGGTGATAATCATCACCACAAGGCCTATGGCCACCCCGGCTGTGGCAATACGCACCGCCGGGCGGCTCACCTTCTGCTGCATTTCGGGCTGGCCGTAGATGCGGCGGGCTATGAAAAGCGGCAGGCTATTCATTCACTCTTCCCGGATAGGCCTCAAGGGCTTTCTGAAGAACCACGAGTGCCCGCTCCAGGTCGTGCTTCTTCAGTACGTAGGCTATGCGCACCTGGTTGATGCCGGCACCCGGCGTGGTATAGAAACCGGCGGCTGGGGCCATCATAACGGTCTCGCCCTCATACTCGAACTCGCTCAGGCACCAGCGGCAGAACTTCTCGCTGTCGTCAACGGGCAGCTTGGCAACGGTGTAGAAGGCTCCCATGGGAATGGGGGAGTAGACGCCGGGAATGCGGTTCAGCCCGTCAATGAGGCACTTGCGGCGCTCCACGTACTCGTCGTACACGTCGCGGAGATAGTCCTCCGGAGTGTCAAGCGAAGCCTCGGCCACAATCTGGCCGATGAGGGGAGGGGAGAGGCGGGCCTGACAGAATTTCATCACGGCCTTCCTCACCTCGGCGTTCTTGGTTATCAAGGCTCCGATGCGGATGCCGCACTCACTGTAGCGCTTCGACACGGAGTCGATGAGGATGACGTTCTGCTCAATGCCCTCCAGATGGCAGGCGCTGATGTAGGGCGAGCCGGTATAGATGTACTCGCGGTAAACCTCGTCGCTGAACAGGTAGAGGTCGTACTTCTTCACCAGGTCGCGAATCTGGTTCATCTCGCGGCGGGTGTAGAGGTAGCCCGTGGGGTTGTTGGGGTTGCAAATCATGATGGCGCGGGTGCGCTCGTTGATAAGCTCCTCGAAT
>JAFTAR010000089.1 GCA_017455495.1 Prevotella sp. | reverse complement strand
TGGGGCAATAGAGGTTATACCATCAGACCTTAGCTTTTTCAAAACAACAAGAAAAGAACAAGAAAATGCAATACAAATATTTCCCGCAGACGGAGCAGGAGATTCAGGAGATGTTGCAGAAAATAGGGGTTGAGAAAATCGAAGACCTCTATGCCGACATTCCTGAGAGCATCCGCTTCAAGGGTGACTACGACATTCCTGAAGCCAAGAGCGAGAGCGAGATCCGTGCGTTCATGAAGAGTCTGGGCCTGCTCAACGACCAGCTCGTCTGCTTTGCCGGTGCCGGTATCTACGACCACTATACGCCCGCCGTCATCCCCAGCATCATCCAGCGGTCGGAGTTCCTGACTTCCTACACGCCCTACCAGGCTGAGATTTCACAAGGCACCCTGCACTACATCTTCGAGTTCCAGTCGATGATGGCAGAGCTCACAGGCATGGACATCTCCAATGCCTCCATGTACGACGGTGCCACTGCAACAGCCGAGGCCGTGCTCATGGCCGTGGCCGCTGCCAAGAAAGCCACGAAGGTGCTGGTCAGCGAAACCGTTGACCCCAAGACCCGTCGCGTCATCCACACCTATGCCAAGTTCCAGGGCATCGAGCTCATCACCGTCAAAGCTGTCAATGGTGTTACCGACCACGAGGAGGTACGCCGTTTGCTGGCAGAAAGCGGTGTGGCAGGAGTGGTGGTTCAAGCCCCCAACTACTTCGGCATCGTGGAAGACTTCACGGGCTTGGCCGATGCCATTCACGAGCAGAAGGCCCTCTTTATAATAAACAATGTGGCGGCAGACCTCGCCATCCTGAAGACTCCTCGCGAATGGGGAGCCGACATTGCCGTTGGCGACGGACAGAGCCTGGGCATCCCCATGACCTTCGGAGGTCCGGGTGTGGGCTATCTGTGCTGCACGGAGAAACTTATGCGCAAGATGCCAGGGCGCATCGTCGGCAAGACCGTCGATCAGAATGGACAACGGGCCTTCGTGCTCACCCTGCAGGCGCGCGAGCAGCATATCCGCCGTCAGAAGGCCACTTCCAACATCTGCTCCAACCAGAGCCTCATGGCACTCTTCGTCACCATCTACCTCTCGCTCATGGGCAAGGAAGGGGTGAAGGAAGCTGCCGAGCTCTCCTATGCCGGTGCCCATTATCTGTGCGACAGGCTTATCGGAACAGGACTCTTCCAGCTGACCTACGACCAGCCGTTCTTCAACGAGTTCTGCGTTGACTACGAGGGCGACCTCGACGCGCTGATGCAGCGTTGCATCGACTGCGGCTACATGCCGGGTGTGAAGGTGGGCGAACATACGCTCATGCTGGCAGTCACCGAGCAGCGTACGAAGGAAGAAATTGACGACCTAATCGACATCATGAAAGGAGGAGAAGAGGTATGAACAACAAACTTTACGGAAATCTGATTTTCGAACTTTCGCATGCAGGAAGACGAGGATACTCTCTCCCCAAGAACCGCTTTGGCGGACACCAGGCGGCGGAACTGCCTGCTGAACTGAGAAGAGGAGCTGACGCACAACTGCCCGAATGCGACGAGTTGACCGTCGTGCGCCACTATACCAATCACAGCCAGAACAACTTCGGTGTGAACAACGGCTTCTATCCGTTGGGCTCATGCACCATGAAGTACAACCCCGTCATCAACGAGGAGATTGCCGCCATGACAGAGTTTACCGCCCTGCATCCGATGCAGCCCGCTGTGACCTGCCAGGGCGCGCTGGAGGTCTATTATCACGTGCAGCAGACGCTGGCACAGCTCACAGGACTCAGCGAGTTCACCCTGAACCCCTGCGCTGGTGCCCACGGCGAGCTGACAGGACTCATGGTCATCCGTACCTATCACGAGAGCCGTGGCGACAGCCGCCGCACCAAGATCATCATTCCCGACTCCGCCCACGGCACCAACCCTGCCTCGGCAGCGGTCTGCGGACTCGATGTCATCGAGGTGAAGAGCCTCAGCGATGGCACCGTGAACGTAGAGGACTTGAAGGTCTTGATTGAGCAGCACGCCGACGAGATTGCCGGCATGATGATGACCAACCCCAACACGCTCGGACTCTTCGAGCGGAGCATCCCTGAGATAGCCAAGCTCATCCACGATTGCGGCGGACTGATGTACTACGACGGAGCCAACCTCAACCCCATGCTCGGCGTATGCCGCCCTGGCGACATGGGCTTCGACGTGATGCACATCAACCTGCACAAGACCTTCTCCACCCCTCACGGCGGCGGCGGTCCAGGCAGCGGCCCCGTTGGTGTGCGCAAGGGACTGGAGCCGTTCCTCCCCACCCCGCGTGTTGTGCTCGATGAAAACGAGTACATGCTGCGTGTGGAAACCGATAACGAGACTTCGCTTGGCAGCGTGGGCTGCTTCTTCGGCAACTTCGGTGTCATCCTGCGCGCTTACGCCTACCTGCTCTCACTCGGCAGGGAGAACGTCAAGTGGGTGGGACCATTGGCTACCCTCAACGCCAACTATATCAAGGAGTCGCTCAAGGATGTCTATGAACTGCCCATCGGTGGAGTCTGCAAGCACGAGTTTGTCTTCGACGGACTGAAGGACAAGTCCACGGGCGTTACCACGATGGATGTCGCCAAGCGTCTGCTCGACTACGGCTACCACGCACCAACCATCTATTTCCCGCTCCTCTTCCACGAGGCGATGATGATTGAGCCAACGGAGAACGAGTCGAAGGAGACCATCGACGGCTTTATCGATGTGCTGAGAAAGATTGCCCAGGAAGCTGCCGAACAGCCCGACCTGGTGAAGTCGGCTCCCAACAACACACCCATTCGCCGCGTCGATGACGTGCTCGCCGCCAAGCAGCCCGTGCTCACCTGGCGCGCAATGCATAATATGGAATAGGTAATATGAATTACGATCTGATTATCATAGGCAGCGGCCCTGGTGGATACAGGGCCGCCGAATATGCTGCCCGACAGGGAATGCAGGTGCTCATCGTCGAAGCCGACAAAGCCGGCGGCACCTGCCTGAACTGCGGCTGCATCCCAACGAAGGCATTCTGCCACGATGCCGAACTGTCGGCATTAGGTGTTGCCGTTGACTTCCCATCCGTTGTCAGCCGCAAGAACGCCATTGTCGAACAGCTGCGCTCTGGTGTGGAAGCCCTGATGAAGATGCCTGGCATCACGATGGTCTATGGCAAGGCCTCGTTCAAGGATGCCTGCACCGTCGAGGTCACCCCCCCTGCCACTTCCCCCACTCCACAAGTCACAACCTACACCGCCCCCAACATCATCATTGCAACAGGCTCCCGTGCCAAGATGCTCCCCATCGAGGGCATCGACCTGCCGCATGTGATGACATCCACAGAGCTGCTCAACATCGACCACCTCCCCACCCGCCTCTGCATCATCGGAGCAGGTGTCATCGGCATGGAGTTTGCCTGCGTCTTCGCCAGCTTCGGCTGCGAGGTGACGGTTGTGGAGTTCCTCAAGGAATGCCTGCCCACCATGGACAGCGACATTGCCAAGCGTCTGCGCAAGCAGATGGAGAAGCAGGGCGTAACGTTCTACCTGCAAGCAAGTGTGAAAGCCATCAGCGAGCAAGGAGTCACCTTCGAGCGCAAGGGCAAGGAAGAGACCATCGAGGCCGATGCCGTGCTCGTCGCCACGGGCAGGGCCGCCAACGTGGAGGGACTGAACCTCGAAGCAGCGGGCATCGAAGTGGGAAGAGGAGGCATCGTCGTTGACCCCGACACGTTCCTCGTACATTCCACATCCCCCACTCCACCTTCCACATCCCCCACGAACATCTACGCCATCGGCGACGTGAATGGCCGACAGATGCTCGCCCATGCCGCCACGTTCCAAGGCTACCGCGCCGTACACCACATCCTGGGCAAGAAGGACAGCATCCGCTTCGACATCATGCCCGCAGCGGTGTTCACCTCGCCCGAAGCCGCCAGCGTAGGGCCCACAGAAGACCAGCTGAAAGCCCAGGGCCGAGCATTCGCCACACACAAGGGCTACTACCGAGCCAACGGAAAAGCCCTCACCATGAACGCCACCGAGGGACTGGTGAAGCTCTTCACCGATGCCGACGACCGCATCATCGGCTGCCACATCCTGGGAGCCCATGCTGCCGACATGGTACAGGAGATTGCCGCGCTGATGAACCGCGATGCCACGCTCACTCAGTTGCGCGAGACCATTCACATCCACCCCACCCTGGGAGAGATTCTGCAAGACCTGCCCTAACCCCGTAGCATGAACCAGCTGGAAACCATCGGGCGGAGGCTCGACCGCCACTTCAACAAAGCGCTGCGCGACTATCGGCTCATCGACAACGGCGACCGTGTGCTCGTGGCGCTCTCAGGCGGCAAGGACTCTCTGTTTCTCCTCGACCGTCTGGCTAAGCGAAGAGAGGTCTTCATTCCCAAGTTCGAGGTAGAGGCCGTCCACGTGCGCATGACCAACATCGACTACGAGAGCAGCACCGACTACCTGCAGGCCTTCTGCGAAGAACGGGGCGTGAGACTGCACCTGCTCACCACCTCCTTCGATGCCTCCACCGACAAGCGCAAGGAGCCCTGCTTCCTCTGCTCCTGGAACAGGCGCAAGCAGATCTTCGAGCTGGCACAGCGGGAAGGGTTCAACAAGATTGCCCTGGGGCACCACATGGACGACATCCTCCACACCACGCTCATGAACCTCTTCTTTCAGGGGCGTTTCGAGGGGATGCCTGTGAGTCTCAAGATGGAGAAGATGCCCATCACGCTCATCCGACCTCTGTGCCTGTGCCACGAAGCCGACATCAAGGCCTATGCCGAGGCAGCAGGCTATCAGAAGCAGAAGAAGCTCTGCCCCTACGAAGCAGAGACCCACCGTGCCGCCATCGCCCAGCTCTATCAACAGATCGAACAGATGAACCCCGAGGCACGCTACTCCATCTGGCACGCATTGACCATTCCACACTCCACATTCCACATTCCACATAAATCATAACATCGTGAAGTTTAAAGAAAAAAAATACAAAATCCTAGCAGCAGCCTGCCTCGTATTAATAATGGGTGTAGGACTCAGCTACTTCCTCACGTCCATGAACAAGGCTGAAGAAACGTTTTATCTGTACATAGACGAGGATGACAACGTAGATTCCGTTCTGACCAAGCTGTCGGCACAGTGTTCGAGCACCGCCATGAGCGGCTTCTCCACCATCGTCCACCACAGCTCCTACGCAGACAACATCCACACCGGACGCTATGCCATCCAGCCGGGCGAGTGTGCCATCACCGTCTATCGCCATCTGGCCAACGGCATGCAGTCGCCCGTACACCTCACCATCCCCTCCGTGCGCACCATGGATCGCCTTGCAGCCGAGCTCTCCAAGCGGCTCATGATCGACAGCACACAGCTGCAGCAGGCCTTCACCGACGAAGCCGTCTGCCAGCAATACGGCTACGACACGGCCACCATCGCCTGCATGTTCATCCCCAACACCTACGACATCTATTGGAACGTCAGCCTTGAGAAGCTCTTGGGGCGCATGCAGACCGAGAGCAAGAAGTTCTGGAGCGGCGAGCGTGAGCAGAAGGCCAAGGCTGCCGACCTCACCCCGGAGGAAGTCATCACCCTGGCCAGCATCGTCGATGAGGAAACGGCCAACAATGCCGAGAAGCCCATGGTGGCCGGCATGTACATCAACCGTCTGCGCCTCCGCAATGCCGAGTACCCTGACGGCATGCCCCTGCAGGCCGACCCCACCATCAAGTTCGCCTGGAAGCAATTCGACCTGAAGCGCATCTACAACAAGCTGCTCACCATCGACAGCCCCTACAACACCTATCGGAACACCGGCCTCCCCCCTGGTCCCATCCGCATCCCCACCGTTGCCGGCATCGATGCCGTGCTCAACCACGCATACCACGACTACCTCTACATGTGCGCCAAGGAGGATCTCAGCGGCACCCACAACTTCGCCGTCACCTACCAGGAGCACCTGCAGAACGCCCGCCGCTACACCGAGGCACTGAACCAACGGGGCATCAAATAACACGAACAGCCAACTGACGGCTTACCGTCAGTTGGCTGGGTAATCACTACCCCCCGGATAGGAGAATAGCAGGGTAACATCGCCTCTGGAGGGGTCGCCCATTCTCTGTGAGAGGATGAGCCGGTGGGGGGTTACAGCACCTGCATGCAGCTGGTGGTTCCAAGCGCGGTGAGCGCCGCAGTCAGAATGCTGATCACAATCTGAAGAATCGTTTTCCAAGTTTCCCTGTTCATAGTCGTGTAGTTTAGTTTATTGTGGAATGTGGAATGTAAATGAGAAATGAGAATTGAGGAATGAGGAATGTGAATGAGAAATGAGGAATGAAAGACGCTGATAGCCTCCAATTGCAAGGGTAATCATACCTATAACCTCTTACCTCTTACCTTTCTCCGGCTCTCCCCCTCGGGGGAGTTGGAGGGGGGTCACTCTTTCTCCACAGCGTTCTGCACGGCCTCTTTCACGGTCATGCCGTCGAGGAATGCTTGCGAGCGTTTCTTGGTGGCGGAGTCGATGTGGAGCTCGGGCTGGAAGAGCACGCGGGCACCCACGAT
>JAFTAR010000088.1 GCA_017455495.1 Prevotella sp. | reverse complement strand
TGCCCGAAGAGGAGTTGATAGACATCGACGAGGACTTCATCTATCGGCGCATCCACCCAGAGGACTTGGTGGACAAGCGGATGTTCGAACTGCGATACTTTGAGAAGGCAGCGGACCTGTCAGCAGAAGAGCGGCTGAAATACCATGCCACGTGTCGCATACGGATGCAGAAGGCCAGTGGCGATTATATCTACATCCACAATGTGACCCGCATCCAACAGAACGACGCTGACGGACTGATGCGGCTGGTCACCTGTCTCTATGACCTTTCACCTAATCAGAACGAGATTCACGGCATCAATCCCCACATCGTCAACGTCGAGACTGGAGAGGTGCAGCAATTGGCGCTCTACGAGGAACGCTTCAACATTCTCTCCAGTCGTGAGAAGGAAATCTTATTACTCATAAAGAAAGGCCTGCTCAGTAAGGAGATTGCCGACACCCTGCACATCAGCATCCATACCGTCAATACGCACCGCCAGAACATCCTCCAGAAACTGAGCGTCGATAATTCGATGGAGGCCGTACAGACGGCCACGGCGATGATGCTGCTATAGAGAGCTATGAGGCGGTAGCGTGCAAACAAGCTTTTCCCACACCTTTACCAGGCTGAGCAGATGCTGACTAAGGTCGGGGCAGAGTGCGGCAAGCTCGCGGATGCGGTTTATTTCAAATGAGGCGTTGTAGGCCAGTGTGCATACGCCCATCGGAATGTCGCGGCAGAGCTGCTCAGCAAGCTTGCGACGCGGATCCTGGCCGTTGCTCTCTGCCAGGAAGGCTGTATGCTCGTAGGGGGCTGTCTCGCTGCGCTTGATGTGCAGGGAGTACTGGAAAGTGATTTGCTGATAGGGCCGTGCGCCGTCATACTGCGGTATGGCATCCTGCATGGTCTCGAAGTCAAGGAAATAGAGGGGATAGCTAAGTGTGCTGAGGAACTCGCTTTTCCCAACACTTCAAAGAAAACGAAGAAAAATCGTTGATGCCCGGCTTCTGCGCCCTTAGCAGTGGGTGAAGCCGATGGACTTTTGTCCCTTGGAATCCAGGCGCTCGCCGTCGCAGAACTCCATCAGCCGCTCTAAGCGGACGCTGTCAGAGCCGTGCAGAATAGTGCTGATGGCATAGTGGCGGGCCACGTTCTCTATCTGTCCGCCGCTGAAGTCGTATCTACCGGCCAGCGATGTAATGTCCTTCTCTTCCAGCTCAGGAATCATCTCGCGCCAGATGCTGGCCCTTGCCTCAGAGGTAGGCTTGTCGAACTTCACCTTATAGAGGAAGCGGCGCTCGAAAGCCTTGTCCAGGTTCTGCTGCAGGTTGGTGGTGGCAATCATTATGCCGTCAAGGTTCTCCATCTCCTGCAGGATGATGTTTTGGATGCTGTTCTCCATCTTCTCCACGGCCCGCTCTGCTCCCTCCTGGCGCTTGCCAATGATGGCATCGGCCTCGTTGAAGAACAGGATGGGAGCCAGCTTGCTGCGCTTCGCCACCTCGCGGTAGCGGTCGAACAGAGCCTTTATGTTCTTCTCGGAGTCGCCCACCCACTTGCTCTTTATCTGTGGCACGTCGACCAGCATGATAGAGCGCCCCGTCTGGCGTGCCATCTGATATACGGTCTCGGTCTTGCCTGTGCCGGGACCGCCATAGAACAGGCAGGCAAAGCCGTTGCGGAAGCCCCTCTCCTTCATGCGCTCCTGAATCTTCCGGAACTCCTCTTGCTGGAAGAGTGAAGTCAGCTCGCTTACCTGCCGCTCCACCTCCTTGGGATAGAACATCTTCTTTGGCGTGAGGTCTGCGGGCTTCAGCAGACTGGACATGTTTTCCTCCATAGGCGTTATCTTCAACTCTTCGAGCAACAGCCGCTTGGTGTCGGCAGTGAGATGATATTTCGTGGTGTCGGCAATGCCGTTCTCGCAAAGGTGCTCTATGTATTTCTTCTTCATCAGCGTGTGCTCTCCTGCGCGAAGCTTTGTTTTGGCAGTGTTGAAGTCGGCCGCGCAGTCAAATATGCATTCTATCTGGCGGAAGCGAATGTCGTCGTCATCCTCATTGACGAATAGGTGGCAGAACAGCACCAGAAGCAACAAGTCGTCGCCTTCAAGGTGGAGCGACTGCAGCTGCCTGACGAACCCGACCTCAGGATTGTCCTCCAAGAGCGACACCAGCTCTTCCTTCATCTCCTTCGGACTGATGGCGTCATTGTCCAGGTCGTCGAACCATGTGCCAAGCAACTCGAACAATTCGGCACAATTCAGGCCCTTGCGTTTGGGCAGCTGATACACCTCGTTATGCTTCAGGCAGCGGATTACGGCAGTCGGCACGTCGAAGTCCTCCTCGTCCTTGACATCGCGGAACTTCAGCAGGCGGCGGCGTACCAACACGTCAATGTCGGTGGCATAGCTCAGCATCTTCAGCTTGCTGATGTCCAGGTGGCTGGCCAGGTCGTCGTAGTCAACACGGTGCGGACCTTTCTCCATGCAGACGCAGAATAGCACCGCCTGCAGCGGCGTGATACCATAGCTGTCGGCCAACAGCTTTGCTTCAGCCTTAACCTTACGGAAGAACTCCTTGCTCAGCTTAGAGTCCCTTGACTCGTCTGCGATATGCTCCATAGCCTGGAGCAGGGTCATTTCTTTCTTTGCTTTCATTTCCGTTGAGTGTTAGGCAGCCAGAGCCATAGGCTCTGACTGGGAGTTAGAGATAAGGTGGAAGTGGCGAGTCATTTTCTGGATGAGCTCGTTGGTTTGGGTGGTGCTAAGGTCAAAGATAGTGATGGAGTAAACCCCGTTGTTGAGGGATGGGGTTGAGAAGACCCTTTTGTTGTAAAGGTACTTCTGGATTTTGGTGAAATGGTTCTTGGAAGTGGTGCTGATTGTTGTGGTCATACTCTTGTTTGTTTAGAAGTTATGACCTAATATAGACACTTCGCGGAAAAAATTCAAAAATCAGGGCAACTTTTTTTCAACCTTCGCATTCCCGCAGCTTTGGAACTGGTTGTCAGTGACTGGTATAGAAGTCGGTGATTCTGACTATGGCCCTTGTGCATACCGGGCAGAAGCTTTCCACTTCGTTGATTTTCATGCGGCACTCCTGGGCGGGGCGGTAAACGCCATGGTTCTGGTAGCCGCCGCCCTCGAACACACCTATGCGCTGGGTGGCGGCGTTGAGCAGCTGGCGGTCGCCGTTGGAGTGAAGCATGCGGTAGTTGGGAACGCTGGGGTCAAGGGGAGTTGGAACGGGTGTGCCCTGCGGAAGCATGTCGGCCCATTTCTGCTGGAAGTCGTGCAGAGTGGTGAGGTTGGGCTCCCAAGGCTCGGTGTCGGCAGGATACATGGATTCAGGGTTGTCACCGTAGGCATATTCATCTCCAAGGCCTGCATAGCCGTGTCCGAACTCATGGACAAGCACCTGCTGGAATGTAGGGTGGTCGCTGGTGGTAACGTTAAGCTGGTTGTATATGCCTCCGCCGCCGTATGTGCTGCTGTTCACCAGGATTATTATGTGCTCGAAGGGCACGCCTGACAGCAGGTCGTAGATGCGGTGCATGTCCTGCGACATGAGGTAGCGGTCGCTGAAGAATGTGTCGTAGTGGGTGCGGCAGGGAGTGTTGCTCCATTGGCCCGAGTGGGGAACGCTGGGGCCGGCATCCTGCGATGGTGCTGCCACGGCAACAATGTTGAAGCACTCCTTGAGCGAGGTGAAGGGTTCGTGGGCAAAGAGGGCATCGGCCACGCGCTGGCAGTCGTGGTAGAACTTGCCCATCTGCTGCTCGGTGTAGCCTTCGGCAAGGATGGCCAGGTCTATGCAGGAGGTGATGTCAATGGCAAAACCATCAACCACAGGGGTGGTGGGAAAACCGTTGTTCACACTTGCGCCCTTGTGGATGTAGTAGTAGGGAATGCCGTTGTAGCCGAGGTGGCGGATGAGGATGTCGGTTGGGTCTATGGTGTGAGTGAGGCTGGCCTGAATGCTGCCGTGGAAATCGGTGAGGGTCACGGTGACGTCCACTTTGTTGCGGGGCATGGGAACGTTGTAGCTGGTCTCAAAGGCCTTCTTCACCTGGCGGGCTTCGTCGGTGGCCTGCCATTCCTGGAAGAGCGTGGAGAATGAGTGGACAAAGAGCAGCTGGCCCGTCAGGTGGTCGCTCAGGGTAATCTGGCCGTTGCCCTTCAGGAAGGTCTCGCTGAGGCGTGCCCTACGGCCTGCCCACTGTGGGGTGGCGTAGGCCTGCTCGAAGTATATGGCCTGCTCGCTGCTGTTGCCGGCAAAGATATAGTCAAGGCGAAGGTTGCGGCCGTCGAACCACTCGTCGAACTGCTGGGCCTGCACCTGAAGGGCAAAGACGAGCATGGAGGCAAAAGTCAGAATAGCTTTTCTCTTCATTGCTGATTAGTTGAAGAACACGTAGAGTCCTATCATTACTGCGAAAAGGGCAATCCACAAAGCCGCGACAAGCCGCGACTTCCCAGTTTTTTCTTTAACAATGCTAACCTCGTTGGCAGGTTTCTTTCCGCATAGCGACACTACAGCCATCATTACTGCCAAAATGCAGAAGAGCAGGAAGGAGAGCATCATGAAGTGGGGCCACTGCACATGCAGCCACTCCGGCGGCCAGAGGTAGAGCACACCCACTATGAGGCAGAAAGCTGTTCCTGCGGTAAGAGCCAGGTTGGCAGCCAGCGTGGTGGTGCGCTTCCAGAACACGCCAAGCAGGAACACGGCAGTCATGGGCGGGGCAATGAAGCCCAACACCGACTGGAACACATTGAACAGATTGAGGCCCTTGATGCTGTCGATGGCCACGGTGAGGACAATGGCCAGGACGGCACCGCAGACGGTGACCATGCGCCCCACGGAGTTGATGTGCTGCTGGGAGGCATCTGGACGGAAGCGCTTCACGTAGATGTCCATGGTGAACACCGTGCTCAGCGCATTGAGGGCTGAGCCTATGGTGCTTACCAGACAAGCCGTGAGCACGGCAAACACCAGTCCCACCATACCCACTGGGAAGAGGTTCTCTACCATGGTGAGGTAGGCCTCATCGGGATTGGTGAGCGTGTCTTTGAACAGAGCATAGCAGATGATGCCGGGCAGGATGTAGAGGAACACGTCGAGAATCTTCAGCCAGCTGGTGAAGTTTGTGCCCAGCTGGCCTTCCTTCAATGAGCGGGCGGCAAGCACTGGCTGCACCATGCTTTGGTCGGTGCACCAGAACCACACGCCCATTACCGGGTAGCCCAGCAGTATTGGCAGCCAGGGGAAGTCAGGGTCGCTGTTGGGCTTGAACAGCACCCAGTAGTCGGCAGGAACCTTGTCTATCAAGGCGCTGATGCCGCCCACGTGGCTAATGCCCACTATGGTAAGCACTGCTGATACAACGATGAGCAGCACCATCTGGTAGACGTTGGTATAGGCCACAGCCTTCAAACCGCCCAACATGGTGAAGAAGGCACTGATGAGCAGCAGCACTGAGGCTGAGGCCCACATGGGAATGTCAAACACCTGACGGATGAGGATGCCGCCGGCAAAGAGCGTCAGCGCTAACCAGGAGATGATGATGGTGACAATGGTGTACCACGCCAGGATGTTGCGCGTTCCCTGCCCAAAGCGCAAGCCCATGAACTCAGGCAGCGTGTGAACCTTGGTGCCTATATAGCGCGGGGCGAATACAAAGGCCAGCATAGCAATGAACACAAAGGCATACCAGGCGAAGTTGCCACTGACAACGCCGGTGGCAAAGCCTGCCGAGGCACTGGCTATCAGCATCGAGGGGCCTACGTTTGTGCCCCACATGGAGAAGCCAATGTGGTGCCAGCGTAGGGAGTTCTCGGCCAGGAAGAGCGAGCTGTTCTTCTTGCGCTTGCTGCTGGCCCAGAGGCCTATGGCGATGAGGATGGCGAAATAGACGCCGAGGATGAGCCAGTCAAGGCCCTGCATGTAGTGGCTTTCCATACTTATTTCTTTCTTATTATTTCGTTATTTCATCATCTCGGTAAAGCCCTTGTATTCCTTCGTGATTTCAATGGTAATGGCAAGGGAGAAGTCCATGTCGTCGGTGGAGTCTACATCGCTGGGGTAAATCTTTATGCGGGTGCCGGGACGCACGAAGACGGGCATCTGGTCAAGCGGCACCTCAACGCCGTAGCACCAGCGCCCACCCTCCAAGCGCTCGCCAGTGAAGAAGTTCACCCATTCTCCTTCTGGCAGATAGATGTCCCTCCTGCCCTCGCTGTTCATCACGGGGCATACCAGGAAGTCGCTGCCAAAGTAGTACTCATCGTCGATGTGCCACACCTGGCGGTCGTGGGGATGGTGCATCAGCAGGGCGCGGACGACGGGCCAACCCGTGCGGCAGGCCTGCTCGCTCTGTTCCACGATGTAGGGCAGCAGGTGGTAGCGCAGCTTCCACCACTGCTTTACGATGGGTGCTACGGTGGGGTAGTGCCAAGGCTCGCGCTTGCTGGTGCCGTGGTAGCGGATATGTGAGCTGAAGACGCCAAACTGTGTCCAGCGCAGATAAACGATGGGGTCTACGGGGGAATTCATGAAATCGGGCGTGCTGTGGAAGCCCGGCACGTCGTGGCTCCAGAAGGCAAAGCCGCTGAGGCCGAAGTGCAGGCCGCCCTTCAGCGAGCCGGCCATGCCTGCCCATGAGCTCTCGCTGTCGCCGCCCCAATGCAGGGGGTAACGCTGGCAGCCGGCCCAGGCGGCACGGGCCCAGATGCAGGCGGGGGTGTCGGCGGGCAAACCGCCGACCACACTTCTGGCTTGCGCCTCTTTTGTGGCTTCGTAGGCGGCGCGCTGGTAGAGCAGGGCGTAGAGGTTGTTGAGACGCTCGGGCGTAGAACCGAAATACTGGTGGTCCATGTG
Source organism: Prevotella sp. (assembly GCA_017455495.1). Taxonomy (GTDB): domain Bacteria; phylum Bacteroidota; class Bacteroidia; order Bacteroidales; family Bacteroidaceae; genus Prevotella. Next base: position 24,055 of record JAFTAR010000088.1, on the reverse strand, counting down.
GATGTTCTCGCCAAAGTCGGTCTTGATGCATTTCACACCCATGTAGAGGAGGGGCTTCAGCAACTTGTTCTTGTACCAGTTGGTGGCATCGGGGTTGGTGAAGTCAATGGTGCCGGCATAGTCAAGGGCAGAGAAGTTGCTTTCGCCTTTGCCGGAGGTGTCGGCGGCAGAACCGCCGACCACAGTGGCTGGCTGGCTAATGTACTTGTTTCTCTTTGCCTCCTCCAGTTGCTCAGCTCCCTGGGCCACGTAGGGCAACTGCCAGAGCGAGACTTTGAACCCTTGGCTGGCCAGGCGGTGGATGAAGGCCTCGGGGTCGGGGAAACGCTCAGGGTTGAACTTCCATTCGCAGAGCCAGTCGGTGCGGAACCAGCCGGTGTCAAGGTGAATCACGTCGCACGGGTAGTGCTCTTCCCTCAGCCGGTTGCAGATATCCTCCACCTCGTCAGCGCTGAAGTAGGTCATGCGGCTCATCCAGATGCCGAAGCTCCACAGTGGCGGCATTTGCGGGAATCCCGTGAGCATGCGGTAGCCGCGAAGTATGTCCTCGGGGCTCTTGCCGCCAATGAGGAACACGTCAATGGTGGCGCGGTCGTTGAGGAACTGCACCGAGCGGGTGCTCTGGTCGGCCAGCGACAGCTTGCAGTAGTCGCTGGTGTGGAAGAAGGCGCCATACATGCGGCTCGACAGGTAGAAGGGGATGTTCTTGTAGCAGCGGCGGTTGTTCACGCCTTGTCCGTCCTGGTTCTTCATGTAGAAGGTCTGGCCGCTGAGGTCCATCTTGCGGAAGCGCTCGCCCGGGCCCACGAAGCACTCGTCGGGCTCGCACTTGAAGCTGATAGTGGCACGCTCGGTTTTGTTTGTCGCTGTCTCATTGCAATGGCTACTGACGAAGCCGAGGGGCAGTGCGTCGTAGCGGGGCGGCGAGAAGTGGTCGTCGCTCAGGGTGATGGGCTTCGAGGGATCACCGTCGGGGTAGAGGGTGATTCGCGGAGCAGGCTGCGGCGGGGGCAGCAAGTCGCTCCAGTGGTCCAGCGGGGTAGGGGAGAGATTTATGCGGCCCACAGTGGTGCCGTTTGTGGCGGTAAAATCGCCACCTAAAAGACGAAGGGGCAGGCGTTTGACCTCAGGGGCCATTTGAAGCATGTCGTCGCTTTCCTGCATGGTGTCGGCGGGTAAACCGCCGTCCACGGACATAGTGGTGAAGAGGCGGACGATGCCCGGCTCATAGGCACGGATAACAAGGTCGAAGCACTGCTGGGGAACGGTCTCGTCGGGGGCCATATTCTCCTGGTGCTTCTGCTGCTGGTAGGGAAGGGTGACTACGATGTCGCCGTCGCGCTCTGTTATCTTAGTGGGGGCGTAGGCTTTCCAGAGGGCTTCGTCTCGCTGCATGGAGGGGTTGAAGTCCATGAAGTCAAAGAGGTGGTAGTTGGTGGGTTTCATTATCAATTTCTTGTTATCTGAATATCAAGTTGGGGCCGGGGTGGTTGTCGCCAATCTCGTCGCGGCGGATAGGGCGGGTGTCGGCGGCAAAACCACCGACCACAGTGCCTTCTGCAGGGAAACCGCTAAGCACACTGTTGTTGACAGTGGTGTTGTTTTCAAGGGTGAAGCCGTCGGTGCGGGCATCAAGATAGATGCAGAAGGCGCGGTCGTTGGTGGCGTAGGGGGCGGCAGTGGGCTGACTGACCACGTTGCCGCTGATGGTGGACCACGGCTGATAGGACAGGGTGTAGATGCCGCCGGCATCATAGAGCTGGCGGGCATAGTCGCTCACCCTATTATTAATAATGTGGTTGTTCTCTGCGCCGGTGTAGGCTGGCGTCCAGCCCCAGCCCACGCAGATGCCGCTGTAGTTAACATGGTTCACGGTGTTGCCGTCGATAATAACGGCATTGACATATCCGCATCCAATGCCCACGGCTCCCCAATCTTCTACGGTGGCGTTGCTGATGGCGTTGCCCTTTATGACCAACGCTGAGCAGTAGCCGGCCAGGTCGCCGTATGGGCGATGCACCTCGCGTGGACTTTCGGCAAACGAGCCAGCCATGATGGCCGTGCCGCCGATGTCCTCGAAGGTGCAGCCCTCTATCTGGCTCCATTCGCCGCTCTTGAAATCAAGGGCAGTGGCCCCCAAGTGGCGGAAGTGGCAGTCCTTGATGCTGATATGGTTGCCATAGTTGACGCTGACGGCACTCACGGGGCGCTCTATCCAAGCCTGGTTCTCAAGGGTGCTGTCCCATGGCAAGCCAGGAACGGCAAGCTTATAGGCATCAACGAGGGGGAAGCCGCCCTGCAAGGTGACGTGCCCCAGGTGCAGCGGGCGGTTCCAGCAGGTGTTCTCAAATGTGAGTCCCTGCAACTGCACGTGCTCCACGGGGTGGTTGTATGTGCCGTCAATGCAGACGAGCCTCTCTATGCCGTCGCGCTGCTCAGTGGTGCGCAGCAGGAACGAGCTGTTGCCCCGCTCGCCGCCGATGACGGGCTGAGGCCAGGGATGCTCAAACTCCAGCCGGCTCTCAGGCTCCAGGAAAGTCACGGCGACGGAATCGCCGTGCACAGTAAGCGCTTTAACGCGCAGTATGGCTATGGCCCACCGCTGGTGGACCACCATCTCCAGGTGTTCCTCTTTCTGCAGCTTCTTCAGGATGCTGCGCGGCGGCGTGGGAATGGTGATGGTTCTTGTCGCGGTGTCAAAGCCGATCATACGCTCCATGCCTTCCGTTGGCCACAGCTGCGTGTGCTGCTGGCGGGGGTCGCCGCAGATGATGGCTCCCGTCTCTCCCTGTATTACGAGTGGCGATGTCTCCGTTCCGCTGTCCTCGGGCCGTATGAAGAGCGGCTCCTGCATGTAGTGGCTGCCAGGCTGCAGGCGGATGGTAATGCCCCCCTGGCAGCGGACATCGTTGGTGCGCCGCCACTCGCGGGCCTGGCGCAAGGCATCGTTCAGGCTCACGCCTTCTCTCACCACGATTTCACCGGCTTCCATGCCAAGGGCAAATAGTAGTAATAATGGTAACAGAAAATGTCTGTTCATAGCTTTCGGTTCTGTTTTGGCGGCACAAAGATACTAATAAACAAGAAATAAACAAGGGGGAAAGGGGGAAAAAACGACCAAAAAGGTAGAATTTTGTGTCAAAAATGCTGTGAAGTATAATTGTTTCAATTATTTATCGTACCTTTGCAACCATATTAGCAAGAAACCCCATGAGACTATCATCTACTGCCTTCCCTATGAGATACATGTTTTCTACACTGCTCACCATGCTTTCCGTTGTGGCTGCCATTGGTCAGTCCTTGCCTCTGGTTAAAGTAGACCTCAGCATGGGCAACCGCCAGGACGACCAGGTGGTGGAACCCGGTTTCACCGTATGGAAGGTGCATCAGGGACGCTCAGACACCTTGACGGTGGACGGCCTGCGCTTTACCCTCTGTGTAGCTGACGATTCTCCCTGCGAGCTAACGGCCGGCTGGAACAAGACGCTCATTCTTAATGCCGCCAACCGCGAAAAGAACGGCCGTCTGACATTTGACGGCGTCACCCTTTCTCCGCGCCAAACAGGCCTTTTCACATTGCAAATAGAAGGGTTGCCACAGGGGCGACATGTTCTGCGCACCTATCATAACTGCTGGGAGAATCCCGATGTGTTCCACCCTGCCCCCATCGCCATCACTTGTAACGGTGTCAAGGTGCATGAAAACGTGAGCAGCAGCCTTGCTCAAGCCGTGGCAGCCAACACCACGCTGGTGAGCATTCCCATTGTAGTGCAGGATGCTGGAGAAAGCGTCAAGATAGACTTCTATACCAGCGATGCCGGCAACACCGTTTCCGACACTACCAAGACCCTTTATGCCGCCCCGTTGCTTTGCGGCTTCGAGCTTAACACCCCAGACATAACACGCCAAGGCAAGGCTCCCGTACCCGCTAATGGAAATATGCACGCCAATGCTGACGGCGGCACTTGCCGGTTGTCCTGGTCGGCACCGTCAGCAGGGGTTTCTTCCCACCGCCTCTTTATGGCCACCTCTCTTGAGACCCTCTCCACGTCAAGCCCAATTGCCGTGTTGGAGAAAGCCGACACGGCGTTTGTGGTGGAAGGACTGTACAGCGGCGACACCTACTACTGGCGCGTTGATGAGGTGGATACTGACGGGCAGGTGACCGAGGGCCAGACGTGGACCTTCCGCCCACGCCAGCTGGCTTTTCCCGGTGCCGAGGGCTACGGGCGCTTTGCCCACGGCGGCCGTGGCGGCACGGTCTACCACGTCACAAACCTGCGCCATGACCACGAGCCCGGCTCGCTGCTCTACGGACTGGTAGATGTGGAAGGTCCGCACACCATTGTTTTCGACGTGAGCGGCACCATCCAGATGGACTTCGGCCATGTCTTTACCCGCCCTGACATAACCATTGCTGGGCAGACGGCTCCCGGAAAGGGCATCTGCCTGAAGGCTGCCAACGTTAACATCGGCTCCGACGTAATCTGCCGCTTCATGCGCTTCAAGCGTGGCTATGGCCCTACGGGCAATGCCATGGGCATGACGGGAGCCGACCATGCCATCGTGGACCACTGCACGGCAGCCTGGGGCACCGACGAGACTGTCAGCGGGCGCGGGGCTAAGAACATCACGTTCCAGTACAATATCATTGCAGAGGCACTGGGCATTGCCGACCACAAGAACTACGGCCCCGGCACCAACCACGGCTATGCCGCCACCATCGACGGCAACACCGGCTCCTGGCACCACAACCTGCTGGCCAACTGCGAGGGCCGCAACTGGAGCATGGGCGGCGGCATGGACGGCACGAACACCGCCATAGGCCGCATGGATATATTTAATAATGTGGTTTACAACTGGCACCATCGCACCACCGACGGCAACTGCCACGAGGTGAACTTCTTCAACAACTACTACAAGATGGGGCCTGACACGCGCCGCACCATCCTATTCACCCAGCAGTACGAGAACGTAGGCTCCCGCCAGAGCACCTGGCGCGCCTACGTCAGCGGCAACATCCGCGAGAACCAGGACCACACGCTCACCGCCGATGCCCAGGACGACACCTACAACGTGCAGCTCTCACACGGCGACCCCGGCCCCACCTATCCCACAGTGGCCAGCGAGCCCTTCTTCCCATCGTTCGCACAAATCCATTCGGCCAAGGACGCACTGAAGATTGTCACCAGCACTGCCGGGGCAACCATGCCTATGGCCGACGACCAGCACCGCCGAGTGGTGGGCGAGACAGTTGACGGCACTTTCACCTTTACCGGCTCCCGCTCAGGCATTCGCGGCGAGATAGACCATGAGGACGATGCCGGCGGCTGGGAAGACTATCCGGAGCTTACGCGCCCTGCCGACTGGGACACCGACCAGGACGGCATGCCCGACTGGTGGGAGCGCATAGTGGGCAGCAACCCCGCCATGCAGAACCACAACGACGACCCCGACCGCGATGGCTGGACACTGCTTGAGGACTACCTTGAGCTGATGGCCCACCCCTACATTGTGGTGCGGCCTGGTAGTACAGCCTCAATTGATATTGCCCCGTTCCACCGAGGTTTTACGGCTTCGCCTGTGTTTACAGCCACCCTTCAGGCCAAGCGCCAGTGCAAGCTGAAGTTGAATGGCAGTATTCTCACCGTCAAAGGTGGCAGGAAGCCTGCCGTCTGTCCTGTCATGCTCACCGTGACCGATGCCGACGGCACCACCTTCAGCCAGCCTTTCCACGTCATCATCACTGACGACAATATAGAATAAACACTCAAACTATTAACCAACAAAACTTATGAAGAAAATCTTTACCATTCTCGGCCTGGCAACCCTGACCCTGCAGGCACAGGCCCAGAACATTGACTTCGACCTGCCCGGCAAGACGGCTCCCGGCAAGGATACCGAAGTGAACTACGAGTCGTGGGCCGTGCCCCGTGCCGAGAGCGACACGAAGACCTTCTCTAACGGCGTGACCATCACCATCAGTGCCGGTGGTGCTGCCTCGGCCGTAGGCAGCAACTGGAGCAAGACCGATGTGGAGACCAACGGCCTGCGTGTCATTGGCGACGAGGTGCTGGCCACCAATCTGGAAAATGGCAACCTGACACAGATTACCGATGCCGCCACATCACTCATTCTCACCATCAGCGGCCTCACCCCTGGCGAGCACACGCTGAAAGCCTATCATAACAACTCCGACAAGAACCAGGTGCAGCCCGACATTCAGGTCAGCGTAGACGGAACAGTGGCAGCAACGGGCATTACGTTCACCTCGGCAGCACAGACGACTATCGCTGCCGGCACCTCGTTCATCACCTTCAACGCCACTGAGGGCCAGCCCGTCGTCATCACCTACAGCACCGTGCCCGAAGCTGGCAAGACCTATACGAACACCCGCATGATGATCAACGGACTGGAGTTCGACGTTGCCCCAATGGTGGCCACCGACCCCTATCCCGCCAACCATGACTATCATGCCGGCCGTGAAGACGGCACTGTGCAGTTCACTTGGGTGGCCGCTCCAGGTGCCGTGAGCCACAAGCTGGTGCTTGGCACCGACTCAGCACAAGTGGCCGATGCCACCTCCTTCGAGTATCAGGGCACCGACACCACCTACGTGAAGAGCGGACTGTCAAGCATGCAGCGCTACTGGTGGCGTGTTGACGAGGTGGATGCCGAAGGCACAGTACACAAGGGCAAAGCCTGGACCTTCCAGCCCTGCCACCTTGCCTTCCCCGGTGCCGAAGGCTACGGCCGCTATGCCATTGGCGGTCGCGGCGGCCAGGTGTACCACGTAACCTCGCTCAGCGGCGCCAACGAGCCGGGCACCCTACTCTACGGCCTTACCCAGATTGACGGCCCCCGCTACATAGTCTTCGACGTGAGCGGCATCATTGAGCTTGACTTTGAGTCCAATTTCACCAAGCCCTACGCCACCATTGCCGGACAGACAGCTCCTGGCAAGGGCATCTGCATCAAGGCCTCTAACATCAACATCGGTTCCGACGTCATCTGCCGCTTCGTTCGCTTCAAGCGCGGCCTGGGCGTGTACAGCCAGAACACTGGCAACGCCATGGGTATGAGCGGTGCTGACCATGCCATCGTGGACCACTGCACCGCAGCCTGGGGTACCGACGAGACCGTCAGCGGACGCGGCGCACTGAACATCTCGTTCCAGTACAACATCATCAGCGAGGCACTGGGCATTGCCGGCCATAAGAACTATGCCGACGGCACCAACCACGGCTATGCTGCCACCATTGACGGCCGCATAGGCTCATGGCACCACAACCTCCTTGTGAACTGCGAGGGCCGCAACTGGAGCATGGGCGGCGGCATGGACGGGCAGAACCGCCCCATTGGCGCCCTCGACCTCTTCAACAACGTGGTCTACAACTGGCATAACCGCACCACCGACGGCAACTGCCACGCCGTGAACTTCGTGAACAACTACTACAAGATGGGCGTTGACACCCGCCACACCATACTCTTCACCCAGGACTTCGAGGGAGCCATCAACCCCGAAGGCACCAACCAGGCCTTCATTGACGGCAACATACGCGAGGAAAATAACCATTCGCTCACCATCCAGACCTATCCCCTTGACAAGCGCGACAACATATTCAACGCCCGTGCCAGCAGTGGCGGCGCCATACCCACCACCTACGCCTATCAGGTCACTGAGCCGCTCTTCCCCAGCTATGCCACCATCCATACTGCCAAGGACGCCATGAAGATTGTGACCAGTTACAGCGGTGCCACCATGCCCATGCGCGACGACCAGCATGTGCGCAACGTGCGCGAGACGCTTGACGGCACTTGGACATATATTGGCTCTAAGTCGGGCATACACGGCGAGATTGACAACGAGGCCGACATCACCGGTGCTGAGAACGGCGGCTGGGAGGTATGGCCGGAGGAGACACGCACTGCCGACTGGGACAGCGACCAGGACGGCATGCCCAACTGGTACGAGACGCTCGTTGGAAGCGACCCACAGGTGGCCAACCAGAACGACGACCCCGACGGCGACGGTTGGACACTCCTTGAGAACTACTTCGAGTTCTTGGCTCATCCCTACATCGTTCTTGAGCCTGGCAATAACGGCACTTTCGACCTGAGGCAGCACTTCGCTGGATTCTTTGGCCAGAATGGCAATGCCGTGACTCCCACCTTTACCTGCGAGGCCCAGACCGACAACGGTGTGAGCATTGACTTCAACGGGGCCACGATGACTGTCACCACGTCTTCCTTCACCACTCCATCCATCCTTAGCTATAACATCACCGTGAACGACGGCGAGACCACCTTCACCCAGCCCTTCGGCTTAGTAGTGACGGGCACTCCGACCGCCATTCAGCCAGTATGGAGCGAGGAGGGCATAGAGGTTGCCTCCCGTGAGTTCTTCACCCTTGACGGTCGCCAGGTCACAGAGATGCAGTCGGGCGAAGTCTACATGATGAAGGTCACAGCCACCGACGGCAGCGTACACACAGTGAAGATTATCAAGAACTAACAAGAGCTTGACAATATTAAAAACGGGGTGCTTCTGCATGTAGAAGCATCCCGTTTTTCCTATGTGCAAAGCCTTTGTGACAGGGAACCTATTCGAAACGCAATACAAGGCCGCTTTGCCTCTCGCCAAAGACGGTGGCAGGCTGGGCAGAAGGGCCGTTGAGATCGGTGGTGTTAACCTTGTTGCGCACAGCAGGAATGACATCAAGCACGGCAATGCCAGTATGGGGCAGGTCGTAGAGCAGGTGGTCGCGCCCATCGCGCGGCTCATAGACACCAAGGAACTCCAAGCCTTTGTATTCAGGCATGATGACAAAGGAACCCTCGTCGGTGAAGAGCCTCATCCAGTACACATTGCCAAAATATCCCTTGAACTCCGGATACTGCCACGACTCACCCGGAATAGGGTCGTTGTAGTCGTTCTGCCAGTAGCCAAGCTGAGGGCCTTGCATGCGGTTCTGCCAAACGCGGTAAGGGCCAAGGCCTACCCATTGTTTGCTTCTTACCTTCTGCTCAGGATAGTCGAAGCAGATACCCATGAGGTCAACAACGCCATTGAAGTTGTACTGGCAATGGATGTAGAGAGTGCTGTCACCACCAAATGAGTAAGAAACCCATTGGAGAGAGCCGTGACGGTAGCGGGCCACGACTTCACTGCCTATTACACTAAAGCCGTCGAAGGCACCTTGGTCGGCATACTCTGTATACTGTGTCTTCTTCTGGAACGCCTCTCTGTCATCATGGTTGTAGAAGCCATCCTGCGAGCGGTCGGCACGCTTGGCAGCCACGAAACGCGGCCCGTTACCAAAAGAATAGTGGCGGCTGCCCACGGTTACATCCATCAGTCTGCCAGTAAGCTTAGAGAATACGTACTGGTGACCACAACTGCTGACAGTGAGCAGACTGTCAGTCTCGGTGGTGCTCATCTGGTCGTCACCTACCATTCCATCGCCGCCAACGGTGTTAATCAACGGAAACACCCATTTCATCACCTCCATGCCACGCGGATCGGTGGCAGTGAGCTCAAAGAAATTGCTGCGGCCCATGGGAGAGCCATCGTTGACATGCAAATGCGATAATCCGCCAGGCTGGGGGTAGTACCTGTGCTGGAAATTCGATGAAATGGTGCCTTCGGTGACAACCGTCACATCTGCCTGCTCGTAGCCTGGCAGGTTGAGGAAGCGGTAGGTGAGGCGACAGTCGTTAAGGCTGGTGAAGTCGTAGTGGTTGATGATATCGAAGTTCACATTACCGTCGCCGCCGCTGAAGTCCTTCACTTCTATGGGACTCCACACCTCGCGGATGGTGTAGAACGAGCCTTCCTTCTCCATGTGGGGACCCACAATGCCGTCAGAGCCGAAGTTGCCGACGGGGTCAAGAATTTGAGGGGCAGCGGCGGGAGAACCGCCAGGCACGAGGTCGGTGCGCAGCACGGCCTGGTCCATCAAGTCCCAGAGGAAGCCGCCTGCACAGCGGGGGTTGCTCATCATCAGGTCCCAGTAGTCTTTCAGGCCGGCACCGTGGCCGCCGTCGTAGAGGCCGTGCAGGAACTCCGTGGGCATGAAAATCTCCTTCTGGCGCATAAAATCGGCCGTTTCACCCCAAGAACGGTAGTGCTTGGTCTCGAAGCCGTTGCGGTTAGACCAGGGGTAGAGCACCACGCGCTGCTGGGGGTCAAGGCGGGTGAACACAGGCTCCAATTCGTAGTTGAAACCGCCCTCGTTGCCGTTGCTCCAGAAGATGATGCTGGGGTGGTTCACGTCGCGCGTCACCATCTCCTCGGCAATCTGAGTGCCAACCACCGTTTCGTGTGCCCAATGCCAGCCGGGCAGCTCGCACTCCACGTAGAGGCCCAGCGAGTCGCAGGCGTCAAGGAATTCCGGGTCGGCGGGGTAGTGGCTCAGGCGCACGGCGTTCATGTTCATGCTCTTTATCAGCTCCACGTCCTCTATGTTCTTCGCCTTAGACAGCGTGCGGCCAGTCTCGGGACGGAACGAGTGGCGGTTCACGCCTTTCATGATGACTTTATGGCCATTGATGAACACGCCGTCGTCGTCGCAGCCCTCAACATGCGGATAGGGCAGGCCTACACCCGTGAAGCTGTGCCTGTACTCTATGGTGCGGAAACCAAAGCGCTGGCGCTCCACGTGAAGCACCTGGCCGGTAGCGCTCTTCAGGGTGAACACGGCGGTGTAGAGGTTTGGTGTCTCTGCCGTCCATAGCTGGGGGTTGTTCACGATGAAGTCTATATGGGCGTTGTCGCTGGAGATGGGGAAGGCAGGGCTGGTGGCCGCCTTTTTCCCTTTCGTGTCGATGATATCAACACAAACAGAGCTGGCTGAGAGAGAGCGGTTGAGGAACACATCGGCCTGGAAGCGGCCGTCCATGCCTGCATTGACAGCCACACGCTGAATGTTCTGCATGGGCTTGGCCACGATAAACACTGGGCGCCAGATGCCGCTAAAGTTCCAGTAGTCGGCACGGCGCTCAGCCATGTTCACCTGCGGGTTGGTGCTCTCCTTCAGCACCTCCACCTCAAGACGGTTTTTCTTGTTGCCAAAGAACACGCGGTCGCTGATGTCTATAGTATGGCGCGTAAAGCCTCCCTGATAGGTGCCGGCACCGGCCTTGCGCCCGTTTATCTGCACGCGGGCCTCGGTGAACACCGCCTCGAACACCAGCTCTATCTGACGGCCTTGCCACTCTTGCGGCAGCGTGAACTCTGTCTTGTACAGGCCATGCTCGTCGGCAATACCCTCAGGTGTGGCCTTGCCGTAGAAGCGCATGCCGTACTGGTATGTGCCGAAGCCCTGCAACTCCCAGCAGGAGGGCACGCCTATCTTGGTCCACTGCCCGCTGCCCCGGCCGTCGGTGCACTTGAAGTCCCACTGCACCATGTCATCGCAGCCGTGGCCGCTGAGGTACAGGCGCTCGGTCTCTTGCGCGGCAATGCTAAATGATAAATGACAAATGACAAATGATAAAAGGAAGCGTCGGGTCATGATGTTCTATTAATTGGTTATTCTGATGCGTAGCTGGTGCCTCTGGCTCTTGTCTATGCTGTATTTCTTCAGTACGCCGGGGCCGCAGGAGCTGTTGCCAAGGCCCATGACGGCGCAGTCGATGGAGAGCCATGTCTTTCCCTGGTCCTGAAGTTCGTAGTCGTGGGTCTTGCTGGCTATATACTGGGCCGAATAGGGCAGGGCCGAGAAGGAGAAGGACTCGCTGACAGCCTCTATGCGGAGCCTCTTGCCCCGTTTTGTACGGAGCTCCACGTAGGTGCAGTCCTCGTGGTTGCCAGAGTCCTGCGGACGGGCGTAGTGTACATACTGGTCGCTGACAGTGGACCGCCACAGGCCTATGGGGCAGGACGCATTGCGGTCGGGGTAGTTGTCCCAAGGGCCACGGCCATACCACGTCAGCTGCTCGTAGTCGTGGGGCAGTTCAATGACGATGCCAAGGCGGGGCAGGTCGGGAAGACCGTCGGGAATAGAGAATGTAAAAGTCAGCTCGTTACCGTCCTGTTCCGTCGTCATCGGGATGGTCAGCGTGTCAAGGCCGCAGCGCGCCCAGTCCTTGGCCAGCCAGTTGCCGAAGCTCTTGTCGTTGTCGGTGGGGGCGCGGAACACCTGCGGACGTATGGAGGCTACAAGCGGCACGAGCGATGCTGGCAAGGCCTTCTTGGCAGAGGCCCTGGGCGCTGCTAACGATGTCTCAAGGAATTCTCTCGGCCCGTTTCCGTAGACGGCCTGCACCTCAGAGGATTTTGGAGTGAGCGTGCGGTCGCTCATCACTATGCCATTCATGCAAAAGGCATGAAGGTTGGGCTTGTCGCCGAAGTCACCGCCATAGAACACGCTGTCGCCGCGCATGATGCCCTGGTCTACCCAGTCCCAGATGAATCCGCCAAGCATTCGCGGGTTGCTGTTGATTTCATCCCAGTATTCCTTGAAGTTGCCAAGGGCGTTGCCCATGCAGTGGGCGTACTCGCTTGTCAGCACAGGGCGGGGGCCGCCATCTGAGCCTACCCATGTACAGTGGTCGCCTTCACGCTGGGTTATCTCCAACAGCCGTTCCCAACGGGCATTCTCAGCGCGCTCAGCATCACTGCCCTCTGGAATGCCGGGGTTGAGATACTCCTGCATGACACGGGGGTAGAAGCGCGAGATGACATCCACGGTAGATGGGTCTGGAATGCCCTGTGCACCTTCGTAGTGTACGGGGCGCGTGGGGTCGAACTCATGGAGCCAGGCTGACATGGCGGCATGATTGGGGCCGTAGCCGCTCTCGTTGCCAAGACTCCAGAAGATGACACAAGGGTGGTTCTTGTCGCGCTCAGCCATGCGGACAGCTCTATCCATGAAGGCATCAGCCCAGTCGGGCGTTGAGGCGAGGGTGCCACGCAGACCGTGGGTCTCGCAGTTGGCCTCGTCCATCACGTACATACCCATAGAGTCGCATAGCTCGTACCACCGGGGACAGTTTGGATAGTGAGCCAGGCGCACAGCGTTGATGTTGGCTTCCTTCATAAGCTGCAAATCCCTCACCATCAGATCCTCAGTCATAACGCGGCCAAGCCGCGGGTCGTGCTCGTGGCGGTTGACACCTCGAATCTTTATTGGGTTGCCGTTGATGAGCAGCTGGCCACCGGCAATTCTTATTTCCCTAAAGCCAACGCGCTGCTCTACTTGTTCCACCACGCGGCCAAGGGAGTCACGGAGCTGAAGGTTCAGCGTATAGAGGCTGGGGGTCTCTACGCTCCAGAGCTTAGGGCTGTCAACGTTCATCTCCATCCGGCTGAACTTGCGGTGCCCTCGCTGGGGATACCACTCGTTCATGCGGGCGGCCTTATGGGCAAGGTCAAGCACTTCGTCTGTTGCTACTGTGTCGCGGCAAACAATGCTGTGGCCGTCGAAGAGCGTGGCTACGAGGCGGTAGCCCTCGCCAGTCTCGCCATTATAGACGGAGAACTGCGGGTTTACCTGCAGAAGCCACTGGACAGCCTCCCCCCCTTCGTCCTGAGAGGAGGGAATGGTGCGGATGGCTACGTCGCGGAGCCTCACGTCGGGAGTATGATAGAGCAATACGTCGCGGTGGATGCCGCCAAAGCGCCAGAAGTCCTGGTCTTCTAAATAGGAGCCGTCGCTGTACTTATAGACCTCAACAGCTATCTGGTTCTCCCCTCGCCTCAAGAACGGCGTAACGTTAAATTCTGCCGGTTCCATCGAACCTTGCGAGTAGCCAACGCGCTGCCCGTTTATCCAGACATAGAAGGCCGACATAACGCCCTCGAAGCGCAGGAACGTCTGCCCTCCCGCTCCGTTTGTTGCGACTGAGTCGCAACAAACCCAACCGTCGGGCACGATAAAAGTGCGGCGGTACTGGCCTGTGGGGTTGCGCTCCTCGAAGGTGGTCCAGTCGCGTTTTGGCTCGCGGGTCACGTATGGTGGGTCAATCTTGAAGGGATATCCGGCAGAGACGTAGATAGGCGTACCAAAACCATTGACCTCCCAGTTGGCCGGCACGGCAAGGGTGCCCCATTGCGTATCGTCGAAATCAGTACGCCAGAAGTCCATCACGCGCTCCTCTGGCGTCTTTGTCCAGCTGAACCGCCAGTCGCCATTGAGCAACAGGGTGCGGTCACCCGTCCTCTCACCGAAAGGCAGGAAGTAGGCCCGCGCCGGCTCGCGGTTTATCTGCAGCACGTGGTTGTTCTCCCAGTCGTGGGCGCCAATGGCGCTAAAAGATAGACAAATAAATGATAAAAGAATGCGGCGCATAGGTGTTATGGGGTTAGTCCTGAATACCAAAGTCCTGTTGCTGTTGCTCAACTTCCTCCAAGGTGCGGCGGCGGTCTTCCTCGCTCATAGTGGAGGACGGGGTTCTTCCGACAGAACCGGAAGACACGGTAGCTGCATGCGGAGTGGCAGTGCTATGTGAGTAGCACTGCGGCAGATTGTAAGGCACGCTATGGATGACAAGCGTGTCGGCTGTGGGGGCATGGACTCCCTCGAAGGTGGCCCGGGCAATGATGCGGATTTCGCCGGCTTGATGGGTGCTGCGGACAAGCACGGGAGCCGAGCCCCATTCCACCTGACGCGGATTGGCCATGATAGAGGCATCGCCAATGGTTGTGCCCTCGCCCTCTACGGTATAGGTGATGTGCTCGCGAGCCTGGCGGCGAACATGACCCATATCGTCAGTAACCTCGGCCACTACGACAACGAAGTCGGAACCGTCGGCCACCAAAGACTTGCCCATTTCATCGGCATAAAGGCGCAGCTTGGTGCTTCGTCTTGACGGCATTTTTATTTCCTGGCACACCACCTGACCGTTGATTATTCCTTGTGCAACAAGCTGCACCGACTGCCAGTTGCGCTGGGTATAGCTCAGTGAGCGGGCCTGCCAGAAATCCCAGCATGCGGGGAACACAACAGGGGCGTTGGGAATGCCTTCCGGCTGGTGTACCACAGGCAGTGTGAGTGTCTTCCAGCCACCAAGAGCCGTAAGGCGCACACTGTCACAGTTGCTGAACACGGTGACATCGGCAGGCGATGACTGAGTCATCTCATGTGCAATGAAGACAAAGGGTTCGCCGTCTTTCTGGGCACGGAAGGCCTCAAGGGCGTATTTGGACTGACGGAACGCATCGTAGATGCCCCCCAGATAGGCGTCGGGATGGTAGCCGCGCTGGTGGTCGAAGGGATGCCACTGGCAACCGCCTATGAACTGCCGCTGTCCGCGGAACATCATGCCGTAGGTATTGGTAAGCGAGAGAGCCTGAGCCAGCATGGCATGCTCGCCCCAGCTGCGAGCTGCGCGGTTGATGGCATTATGGGCATACCAGTCGTCAACATACTCGCCCCACTCACGGGTAAAGATGCACTTGTCCGTGTCGAGTGTGCCCTTACCGATGTTGTCGGCCCAGTCGTAGAGAACGTCGTAGTTGTCCTTCACACCTTCGGAGTTCATGTCGGCAGCAGCCACGGGGCGGCCTGGCCAAGGAAACTCTTCGCGTGTGATTTGCAGGGCCTGCAAGGCGAAGTCCTGCGGGTAGCGGGTCTCGTTGAGGATAGGCTCCCACATCAGTACCGACGGGTGGTTGCGGTCGCGGCGTATGATGAGGCGGGTATTCTCATGCACCTTGTCGGCCCAGCCGTCAGCGTTGTTCCAGTACTGTCAGCCTGGAGTTGGCACGATGACAAAAAGGCCCAATTCATCACAGGCATCCATAAAGGAGGGGTCCTGCGGATAGTGGGCGGCACGAATTATGGTGAAACCGGCGTCTTTCAGCCGCTTGGCATCGCGCCACTGCTGTGAGTTTGGCAGTGCGTTGCCCACGTAGGCAAAGTCCTGATGGCGGTTAGCTCCCACGAGCTGGTGGTAGGGCTGGCCATTGAGCCAGAAACCGTCGCGCCCGCGGAACTCTGCCTTGCGGATGCCCATACGCACCATGCCGCCGTCAATGCAGTGACGTCCGTCCATAACCCTCAGCTCCACATTATATAAATAAGGTGTCTCGGGAGTCCAGAGGTGGGGAGCGTTTAGTTTATAGTGTAGAGTGTATAGAGTATAGTTCTTGCGCCCCTCTGGTTGCGAGCCAGCAGAGCTGGAGCGTGCCACTGCTGTGGTATTCCTGATAGTTTTTACTACTTGGCCGTTGGCATCCCTGATAGTGGCTTCAAGGGTGATGCTCTTGCGCTGCGGAAGGGTGTTGGACAGTTCCACATCAATAAAGATGTCGGCGCTGCGGTCGCTGATGTTGTCGTAGTGCAGGAAAATGCCGCCGCCTGCCACCTGGTTTCGCTCTAATGGGTCGGTGATGTGTATAGGCGAGCGGCCAATGAGCCACACGTCACGGTACATGCCGGCATGGTAGGCAAAGTCCAACTGTGACTGCTTCTTACCCGGCGGATAGCTTTTGTCGTCGCTGTTGTCTGCCCGCAAAGCAATAAGACAGCTGTCACCTGCCTTCACGCCCTGTTCTGTTAGGTCAATAATAATGGGCAGGTAGCCTCCCTCATGTTCTCCGACCAACAATCCGTTCACAAAAACCTGCTGCTTGCCCATGACAGCCTCAAAATGCAGGGAGATACGTTTTCCAGCCATTTCATCGGGAACAACGAACAGTTTTCTATACCAGCACACACCCTGATAATTGCGGCAGCCACTAACGTCGGCCGGCTCCAGACGGGCAGTGTGAGGGGCACACACCACCGGCCACGCGCTATCGTTGAAAGCGGGCGACTCGGCCCCCTCGGCATCGCCAAGCAGGAATCGCCAGCCTTCATTGAAGTTGTAGACAACGCGGCCGCAGCCCTCCAAGGGGAAGAGTCCGGCCACAGACTGCGCCCCTGCGGGGCTAAGTGATAAATGATAAATGATAAATGATAAAAGAGCTGCGCGGAGGAGTCGGAATGTGGACATGGAATGACGTGGGGGTTGTGGGTGGCTGTGAGTGATGTGGCTGAAGGTGGGTGCCGGTCAGTGATGTGAGTGAAGGTGGCTTAATTTCTGGGAGCGAGCTGTGTCTGATCCTTGCTGAAGTAGCTCTTGCTGCTGTCAATGGCTATGAGCACGCGGTCGCTGGAGCGCAGATAGGCACCATCGAAGGTGAACTCCTGGGAGCGGCTGCTGTCATATTCGCCAAGGAACTGCAGTGTGCCGTCGGCAGGGTTCATCAGCCACACCAGCTTCTTGCGGCCAGATATCTTGGTCAGGTCCAGCGTCATGGGCTTGCCGCTGTAGTTATAGACGAGCAGATAGTCCTGTCCTCGCGTTGCAATGATGCGGTCGTAGCGTTCGCCGTTCTGACTGACTATTATGCTCTGGTCGTTCTGCCCCTCAGTGAAGGGCACGCTAAGCATGAGCCACTTCAGGTATTTCATCTGCTGGTAGCCGGGGTCGCCAAGTGCTTCCCACCAGGGTTTCCGGGCATCGTAGGAAGCCTGAGCACCAGGCTTGGCAAGCTGCATTATGCTGTTGTGGCCGTAGGTGTGGCCGAAGCTGCCTGCAAAGACCGACCAATAGGCGTAGCGGCGCACGTCGTAGTCCTGCCATCTGGGGGCCTGGAAATCGTGCAAGCCCTGAGGAATGTCCTCGTAGCTGGGTTCGCCGTCAATGACGGGCTTGCGTCCTCCCCTCACCTCGCGGCCTTGTATCTGCTCTGCGGGGTCGCCGAAGCTCATGGCCACAAAGCGCCAGTTGTCCTCCTCGGTGTTGTCGCGAATGGTGTAGTCGCCGTCGCCATTACGCTGCCCGTAGCGACGGTGCCCGCTCTGGAACATGTTGAAGTCCAGCCACTCGCGGTCGTTGTACCACCAGGCTGAGGTGGTGCGTCCACGGGGGTGGAATGTCATCAGGTGGTTAGGGTCCTCAGCCTTGATGGCGCGGGCAAGGGCATCCCACGACTCCATGCCGCGGTCGCCCATGATGTCGCCGCCAATCATCCAGATGATGTTGGGGCAGTCCTTATAGCGACGGGCCAAGAACTGTCCGTAGAGGGTAGCTTTCTCAGGAGTCATGATGGTGTGGTGGTTGCCCCAGATGCAGTCCATGGCAATGTAGATGCCACGGTCGGCAGCCATGCCTACGATGTAGTCCAGGTGGTCCCAATAGCCGTAGACTCCGGGGCGTGTATAGTTGCTGAAGTCAAAGGTGGAGTCGTTGGCCTGCTGCCCATATATATTAAATGTGGGGTAGCTGGCATTGATGACCTGCACCTGCTCAACGTTGTAGCCTTGCTGCTGCTCGGAATCAAGAAAAAACTCCACTTCATCGCGATTTAGACGCTCTGGCAAGAGCCACGCAGTGTTGCCCATCCAGAAGAATGGCGTGCCGTTGTGGTGTATCAGATACTGGTTGTTTGCCGACACTTTCAGGGGACCGTTGTCCCAGGGCTTGGCTGCCCGTATACCCAGCGTTGCCATGAGAACCAGCATGGCAATAATCAAAGGTTTCTTCATAAATAAATTAGTATTAGTAGTCTATTGTGGTTGCAAAGTTACAGAAAAGAGGGCTAACAGCCAAACTTTCCCCTTTCTTTTTTCTGTAAACGTGTATGAAAGGTGCTTAATTTTGCATAAAGAATTTGTGCGGGCGTAACCTTCTTTTTATTTTTGTAGTGTGAAAGCTATGAGGCTCCTTATTATAATGTTGCTCTTCTGCAGCGCCATGATATCAGTAGCACAGCGCCGATTCGTGGTGGCCGACGTGGAGACAACGCAGCCGATAGCCGGGGCCAGCATACAAGGTTCTGGCCCTGTGCAGACTACCGATTCAACGGGACATTTCCTCCTTACTGACAGCTGCTACACACTCGTTGTGTCCCATCTGAATTACGAAAGCAGGATTATTGACCTTAGAGCGGTGCGCACCGACACATTGTTCCTCATATCCAAGTTGCACAGCACAGAGGAAGTCTTCGTGTTCGGGCAGAGACCTTACGACGACCCGCGCGTAGCAGAGCTTAACAGGCGGTTGAGGATAAGTCCCACCGACTTGCAGCTCCAACAGGCCAACCCCAACGGCAACCTGCTGGGGCTTGTAAAATACCTTATCCCAAAGAAGTGGCGCAGCAGGAAGAATCGGCGTGCACAGCACCATGCCGACGTGCTAAGGGAATATTAATCAGCAGACAAGACGGGTATGGTGCAGTGGACTGACAGAATGAGACAGGTGAAGATATGGCTGGTTGTGGCGGCAATAGCCATTGCCGCAGCTTCTCTCTCTGTGAGCCACAGGCTTGTGGTTGACCTCAAGGCGGAAGAGCGCACCAAAATGGACCTGTGGGCGCGGGCAATGAACTTTGTGCAGGAAGCCGACAGCGACACCGACCTCTCACTGGCCCTGGCCTTCATCAAGGGCAACACCACCATTCCCGTCATTGTTACCGATGCCTCCGGCGTGGTCATGGAATACCGCAACATCAGCGACTCCCTTACTGTAGACGACTATGCGCGGAGGATGAGACTGGCAGGCGATACCATTCCAATTGACCTGGGCGAAGGCGATTACCTGCTGGTGTGCTACGATGAGTCAACGCTGCTGAAGAGGCTCACACAGTATCCCTACTGGCAGTTAGGCATCGTGATGATATTCGTAGTGGTGGCAATCTTCGCTCTTCTCAGCAGCAAGAGGGCAGAGCAGAACAAGGTGTGGGTAGGCCTGTCAAAAGAGACTGCCCACCAGCTTGGCACTCCCATTTCCAGCCTCATGGCCTGGACGGAGATGCTTAAGGAGACCTACCCAGACGATGAACTGATACCAGAGATGGAGCAGGACGTGAAGCGGTTGGAGCGCATTGCAGAGCGCTTCTCTAAGATAGGCTCGCTACCAGAGCCTGTTCCGACACCCCTGAACGAGGTGCTTGACAGGGTCATTGCATATATGGACAAGCGCACGTCAAGGAAGGTGGACATCAAGGGCCACTATCCGAGCTACGACGTCGAGGTGAAGGTTAACGCCTCGCTGTTAGAGTGGGTGTTTGAAAACCTGTGCAAGAACGCCGTTGATGCTATGGAGGGACAGCCCGGCAAGATAGACCTCTGGCTCTTGGAAGAGGACGACATTGTGGCAGTGGAGGTGGTGGATACCGGCAAAGGCATAAGAAAGAAGAACATGAATAACGTGTTCCGCCCTGGCTTCACCACGAAGAAGCGCGGATGGGGACTTGGCCTCTCTTTAGCCAAGCGCATCGTTGAGGAATATCATCACGGACATATCTTTGTGAAGCAAAGCGAGATAGGGAAGGGCACAACTTTCCGCATTGAACTGAAGGGGAGCCAGAAGGCATAGAGAGGTTGCTATAACCAGTAATGACCATAAAAATGCGCCATATTAAACATTCTTCACAAAAAACAGCAACAAAATCGGCAAAATGTTGCCCATGTAATAAAAAATGACTACCTTTGCAACGCTTTTGCGCATGCAAGAAAAAACCATGGGAAAGAGAATAAAGAAACTCAAAAAGATAAGAATCCACCGTGAAGGCACAAATGCCCTGCTCTATAGCCTTTTTGCAATCATAGCTATTGCCGTTGTGCTATGGCGTGTGTTTGACACCTGGATTCCGTTTGCTGCCTTTTTGGCTGTCTTTGGCACGGTCTGGCTGCTGGTGCTCAACTTCTACCGCTGTCCCATACGTTATTTCAATGATGACACTGAGCGGGTCGTGGTGGCTCCGGCCGATGGAAAAATAGTGGTCGTTGACGAGACCGACGAGCATGAATACTTCAACGACCGAAGGCTGATGATAAGTATCTTTATGAGTCCGCTCAACGTGCATGCCAACTGGTTCCCGGTGGACGGCCAGGTGAAGTTTGTGCGCCATTTCAACGGTAACTTCCACAAGGCATGGCTGCCAAAGGCCAGCGAGGAAAACGAGCATGCCGACACCATGATAGAGACTCCAGAAGGCCATCAGGTGCTGGTTCGCCAGATTGCCGGGGCCATGGCTCGCCGCATCGTCACCTACGCAAAGGATTTGGAAGAGTGCTTCATCGACGAACACTTAGGTTTCATAAAACTGGGCAGCCGTGTGGACGTGTACCTTCCCCTTGGCTCCAAGCCCTGCGTAAAGATGGGACAGAGCACCACAGGCGACCTCACAGTCATAGCCCGCCTGCCAGAAAAACCTCAATCATAAAACCATTAAACTACTAACTTGAAAAAACACATACCCAACGCCATTACATGCTGCAACCTGATGTCAGGCTGCATGGCAACGATGTGGGCCGTATTCGGCCTGTTCCAGTCGGCCCTGCTCTTCATCATCATCGGAGCCGTATTTGATTTCTTTGACGGCTTTGCCGCCCGTCTGCTCCATGTGTCTTCACCCATAGGCAAGGAGCTTGACTCGCTGGCCGACGTGGTGACATTTGGAGTGGCACCCACCACTATGCTGTGCATGTGGGTAGCCTACCATTCTAATATAGGTGGCCCATATATAGGTATGCTGCCGCTGCTCATGGCAGCCTTCTCGGCTCTGCGACTGGCTAAGTTCAACCTTGACGAGCGTCAGACAATGGGCTTCATCGGCATGCCTACACCGGCAAACGCCCTCTTCTGGGGAGCCCTGCTCACAGGCTGGGGGCGGCAGTTGGAACAGTTCCAGCCCGCAGTGCCGGTGCTTTTGGTCCTCATGCTGCTCAGCTGTTACCTCCTGGTGAGCGAGATTCCCATGTTTGCGCTTAAGTTCAAGACCTGGGACTGGAAGAACAACGCCGTGAGGTATATCTTCCTCATAACGAGCCTTTTCCTGCTTGTGGTATTCCCCTTGACGGGCTTAATGGACTCTGTCCAAGCCGTGCCAATTGTTATTGCATGGTACCTTCTCCTCTCTGTTGCTACGGCGCACAAGGGCAAGGCGTAGCTACAATTGTTTAACTTATTACTACTCATACTACTCACTTCATAGATGAAAACTTTTTTTGCCATCATAGGATTCTTCTTCTTCCTGTTCACCTGCGGCATAGTCTATATACTTTGGAAGGTACGCAGACGGGTGCAGAAATTGCGCGATGCAATGGAGCAGGACATTAACGACGATGCATTCCAGCGCATGGCAAACAAGAACTACTACCGTGACCGCCAAGATAACGGACCGCAATTTGAAAGCGACTATTTCAGGGGCAACGGTACAGGCCCTGCCGGCAGCAGGAAGACGCAAGACAGCCAACAGTCCTCAAGGCAGCGGCGCACAACGCGCACTGCCCATGGCGTGACCATTATTGACGACCGCGACCCCGGTGTTGCCGAGCGCAAGATTTTCACCCACGAAGAAGGTGAATACGTAGACTTCAAAGAAGTGGAGTAGATTGTCCTCGCGCGCGTAATATAATAATGTGTAACGCTGGGGTGCTTATCTTACCGTCACCTCTTGCCCGGCTTTTATCTCTAACCTTTTTGAACCAACGATGAGTGTGCCCCTGCCTCCGTCGCTTTTCGCGGTGATACCTTCCTTTGAAGCCTCTACGTGTATCTTTCCGAACGGTGTGGGTACGTCGCCCTTCATCCACTTAAGGCCTCCAAGGCTGGGGCACACCTCAAACTCCTCGTAGCCAGGCTTGGTGGGCCTCACGCCAAGGAAGTAGCGTCCCAACAGGTAGAGTGGCGAGGCTCCCCAGGCGTGGCAGAGACTTTTGCCGTAGGGACGGCCGTACATGGCAAGGTGCTGCTTGCCCCGCTCCTCAGGGTTGTATTTTTCCCAGAAGGTGGTGGCGTCCTCGCGAAGCATTCCGCCCCAGTAGGCCTTCATTTCGCTGAGCACGGTGGTCTGCATGCCGGCAAGGCACAGGGCCTCAAGCTCGTAGAAGCGCATGTAGGGCGTGGTGATGGCCGGCACCTGCGGGTTGAGCATGACGTGGCGGACAATGTCCTCTGCCTGCTGTCCCTCGGCATATCCGTAGAGCAGGGCCATCATGTTGGGGAACTTGGTAACCTGAGGGTTAATCTGGCCGTCCTCCACGGCATGCATGAAGGCATGCTCGTGCTCGTTCCAGAACAGGCTGCGGGTGCGCTCAAGCAGGCTTTCGGCTATGTGTTCATACCTGTCGGCCTCGCCGCTGCCCACTATCCTGGCACAGCGGGCCATGGTTTGCAGGGCCTTGCACAGCAGCTGCTGCTCGAAGCACAGGGTGCCCCGTTTGTGCATGGGGAAGTCCACCCAGTCCACGAAGATCCAGTCGTCGCTCTTGCCCTCGGCCATGCCGTCGGCGTTGGTGCGGCCCAGCACGTAGTCCATGAGGGTCTGCATGCGCGGCCACATCTCTTTCACGAAGTCGGCATCGGCGGTGAAGTCATAGTACTGGCCTATGCTCACAAACCAGTAGAAGGTGTAGTCCATGATGGTGTTCACATGGGCCGTGACGGGATCCTTGCCGCGCAGCTGGCGTATGGTGCGCTTCACGCACTCGGTGTCGAAGCGCAGGTAGTAGTTCATGAGGTACGACTGTATGGCGTCGCCGCTCCACGTCCAGCGGTCGCGCTTTATGCCGTCGATGAAGAACTCCTGAGTGGTGAGGTCAAGGGTGCGGGCGCTTACCTGCCAGATGCTGTTCAGCTCCTTGTCGTTGCAGCAGAACGAGCCGGAGCGGGCCTCGTCCTGTGGGGAATACTCCTCGTTCATGGCCAGCTTGTAGCTCACGGAGCCGCTGTCCTCTATGTATACATAGCGGAAGGCCTTGCTGCCCAGTTTGCTGTGAGGCCGCCCGTTGCTAATGCGCATCATGTCGAGCGTCTCGCAGTGCTCCTTGTCAAGGGCCTCCTCCTTGCTTTCGCCGTAGTAAATGGCTGCCCCACCCCAGCCCTCGCAGCCAAGGAACTCAAGGTGGCCGAAGGTTTCGCGGCCAAAGTCGTAGAGGGTGCCCTTCCCCTTACTGCGGCGGCTCACCGGCTCGGCGTAGCGCCATCTGAGCTGATACTTGGGCAGCGCCGCTTCGGGGCAATCAACCTTGTGGATGTGCATCATACCGTCTTCGTCCAGATACCCGAGCACTTCGTCACCGGGAATAGGGTTGCAACATTGGCTGAGCACATATTC
>JAFTAR010000009.1 GCA_017455495.1 Prevotella sp. | reverse complement strand
TCTTTGCTCTCAAAGTCAAGGAACTTGGCTACCTGTGCCTTGATGCACTCCTGGTTGTGGCGCAGCGTCTCGTCGTTGAGCAGGTTGCGCTCCTGGCTCTTTCCGCTTGGGTCGCCAATCATGCCGGTGGCACCGCCTACGAGGATGACGGGCCTGTGGCCGCAGCGCTGCAGGTGGCGCAGCATCATGATGCCGCAGAGGTGTCCAATGTGCAGCGAGTCGGCCGTTGGGTCGGTGCCCAGATAGGCCGTCACCATTTCTTTCTGAAGCAGTTCTTCCGTGCCGGGCATCATCTGTGCCAACATTCCGCGCCAGCGGAGTTCTTCTACAAAATTCTTTCTCATTGTCGTTTTATATCATATATATAATGTACGTGCGATACCTTTTGGGGTGCAAAGGTACAAATAAGCGTGTGAAAAACCAAATTTTATCAGCATAAATCATGGAGAGGTGCACTTTTCTCAAGAATAATTGCTAATTTTGCAGCCTGTTTCAAAAAGAACCGTAGTTGCAGAACCGCCGTATTCTATATCATGCCGTGGCCTTCATAGTGGTAGCCATCTGGGGGTCCACCTTTGTATTCACCAAGCTGTTGCTGCTGGGTGGCTTCTCGCCAGCTCAGATTTTTGCACTCCGCTTTCTCATAGCCTATATCATGCTGCTGGCATTCAGCCTGTGGCGAGGCATCAGGTGGCTGGCAGACAGCTGGAAGGACGAGCTGCTGATGCTGGGCCTGGGCGTGACGGGCGGCTCGCTCTATTTCGTGGCCGAGAACGGAGCCATGACCTATACTACCACGACCAACACCTCGCTCATTGTCTGCCTGTGTCCGCTCTTTGCCTCAGCATTGATAGGCCTGTTCTACAAGTCGCAGCGGCTGAACCGCCTACAGGTTGCAGGCACGCTGATGGCCGCCGCCGGCGTGGTGGTTGTGGTTCTCAACGGCCATTTCGTACTCCACCTGTCGCCAGTAGGCGACTCGCTGGCTTTCGTGGCCTGCCTCTGCTGGGCTGTCTACAGTCTGCTGATGATTCCGGCCAACGCCCGCTACGACACGGTGTTCATCACCCGGAAGGTGTTCTTCTACGGATTGCTCTCCATGGCACCCTATTTCGCCCTCCATCCCGGCCTGAACATTCACTTGTTCATGGAGCAGCCCATGCTGTTGTGGAACCTGCTGTTCCTGGGGTGTGTGGCATCCACCCTGTGCTTTCTGGCGTGGACCTGGGTGATGAAGAAGCTTGGCGCTGTGGTGGCTACCAACTATGTCTATTTCAACCCCGTGGTCACCATCCTCTTTGCGTGGCTCGTTCTTTCGGAGTCCATCACCGCCTTTTTTGTACTGGGCACCATGCTTATCCTCACGGGCATGTATCTGAGTGACCGTCGCAAGGCATGATATTGCATGTCACCCAGGCTAAAATCAGACTTTATTGCTCCCCGTTGCCATGCTGTTCAAGCATGGCACGGGTTTTCTCTATGTTGTCAAGGAGCAGCTTTGTATCCGGGTGGTCATCGCCAAACTTGGCCTTGAAGATTTCGTAGGCTTTGGTGATAAGCTCCAATCCCCGGGCTACCTCACCGCTGTCACGGTAGGCCAGCCCAAGGTTGTTGTACGAGTAAGCGAGTTTGGGGTGTTGCTCGTCGTAAGCAGCCAAGTCAATGTCAAGGGCACGCTGGCAATACTCTATGGCTTTCTGATATTGGCCTGCTCTGCGATAGACATAGCCTATGTTGGAATAGGAGGAATCCAGACTTACATGATTTTCACCATGAATAGCCTTTAAAATCTCCAGTCCTTTCTCATAACACTCCAAGGCCTTGTCATAGTTTTCCTGCATGACATAGACATTGCCCAGATGACCAAAGCCGGTAGCTGCATTAGGCGTATTTCCCAGGTTCAAGGCCTGATAGATGGCAATACCTCTTTCTATGTATTCCTTAGCCTTGTCATAGTCTTTCAACCCAAAGTAGTCAGTACCCACATTGATACAAGTCAATGCCACATCGGAGCTGTTCTCACCAAACAAAGATGTTTTTATGTTCAGTGCTTCCTGTCTGTATTCCAAGGCTTTGTCGAAATTGGCCAAGTCGTGGTATACCAGTCCTATGTTGTCGAGCAGGGTAGCCACATCTGCACTGTTTCTGCCGTATGTGGCCTCAAAGATGCCAAGTGCCTTTTCCAAGTACTCCAACGCTTGCTGGCAGTCGCCTTTCTTGCGGAGCAATAGTCCCAAGTTGTTATAGCTGTTTGCAATGTCGGGGTGGTTCTCGCTAAGCGTGGCTTTTCTGATGTCAAGGGCTTTTTGGTAGAACTCCAGCGCCTTGTCATTATTGCCAACATTGTTAAAAATCATGCCCACATTGTCATAGATAGTGGCAACCTTCGGGTGCTGCTCTCCGTATGTCTTGACGGCAATCTGCAGCGCCTGTATGAAATTCTGTAGAGCCTCCTGGTAGTCAGCCTGACGCATGTAGACCATGGCGATGTTGTTATAGCACTGAGCCACATCAGGATGCTCCTCTCCCAGAGCCTCTTTTCGAATTTCAAGTGCTTTTCCGTAGTACTCCAGTGCCTTTACGTAGTTGTCCATGTCGCTGTATATTCCAGCTATGTGATTATAGGTCGTGGCCACAGACGGATGCATTTCTCCATATACACGTCTAAAGATGTCCAGTGCCTTTTCATGGTATTCCAGGGCTTTGGTATTGTTGCCTCGAGCA
Organism: Prevotella sp.; assembly: GCA_017455495.1. Taxonomy (GTDB): domain Bacteria; phylum Bacteroidota; class Bacteroidia; order Bacteroidales; family Bacteroidaceae; genus Prevotella. The sequence continues at coordinate 14,434 of JAFTAR010000009.1, read as the reverse complement.
CCATAGAGATAGCCGAGATTGTTATATGAAACGGCTACGTCCGGATGGTTCTCGCCCAGTTTCTGCTTTCTCAACTCCAGACTTTTTCTTGTATATTCTATAGCCTTGGCATAATCACCCATGTTATCATAGACGGAGCCCATGCTGTTGTAGATGTTGGCAGTGGTGGGATGGTCGGGGCCCAATACCCTCTCGCTCAAGGCCAGCACCTGTTGGTAGGTTTCAAGCGACTTGGCGTATTGTCCCTGCGCACCGTACACATGGGCTATATTGCCAAGGATGGTGAAAGTAGTAGGGTGCTCCTGGCCTGAGGATGCCATCCTGATGTCGTATGCCTGCTGAAACAGCTGCAAGCCCTTATCGTACTGTCCCAACCTTGTGGTTACGGTACCCATGTTCGACAAGATGGTGGCCAATTCTGGGTGCTGTGTTCCTAAGGAACTTTGCAGTATCGGCAAAGCCTCCTCATAGTATTCCATTGCCTCGCTGTACTTGCCCTGTTCACTTAGGCATTGCCCTATATTATTATAGTTGAGGGCACGGTCTGGGTGCCCCTGCTCCAAGACTTCTTCCAGTATGGCGTTTGCCTTCATGTAGTATTCCATGGCCATGTAGTATTGCCCCTGCCGGTTGAATACGTTTCCAATGCTATTGTATACCCATGCAGTTTCGCTGCTTCTCTCTCCAAACTGTGACGTGGCCTGTCTTAATGCCATCTGGTAGTATCGCTTAGCCTTGACATAGTCAGCCACGAAATCGCTGATGAAAGTGGCACTTTCTTGCAGCCACTGCACATTAGTGGTATCAAGCATGGCACGGCGCTCTAAGAAGAAAGCGGCCGAGTCGCGCTCGAAGCGCTGCGAGCAGATGGTGTACTGACTGTAGTAGTCGGCGGCGAGGTCGGCAATAGAGAAGCTGACATCGCTGGCAATGCTGTGGGCCAGGCTGTCGGCGGCTCGTGCCGCACGCTCGGCTTCCTGTTGCTGACGCTGCTTGTCATGGATTTCGCGTTCACGAGTGTCAAAGTCGCCCTTGGAGCGTATGAGCGAGTCGGCCTCTGTGAGCCGCCCCTCCATGATAAGGGCGTTCACCTGGCGGTTTATGTCGCTCACCTGGTCGTAGTCGGTGCTCACGTAGCGCTCGGCCATGCTGGCAATGAGCTGGTCGGCATGCTCCTGCTGCTGCTCCAGCTGGTTCAGCAGTTCCTGCTTTTCCTGTTCGCTTTTGTTGGTAAGTGCCAAAATCTCGTCTTCCTTGACTTGAAGCTGGGCGTTCATCGTGCGGCGTATCTGGCGGCGGGCATTGTTTATAGCTGTGAGCCGTTCCTGAGGGTCCTCCACCACGATAACCATCGGCGCGGTGCTGTGGCTGTAGGCACGGCTCAGGGCATCGGGGTCGGCCAGGACAAAGCCCTGCTTGGTAACACCTGTGAGGTAGAACGTCTGGGCGGGCACCTGGAAAGAGAACGTACCCTGCTGCTGACTCACCACGCTGTTTATGCCTCGGATGGTAACAGTAGCTCCCGAGACACGGATGCCAGGCGTAACGCTGCCGTTAGCCTGAAGCACACCTTTTGTCTTCACATAGCCTTGCTGCACTTGCGCTGAAGCAGCGGCAGAGAGCAGCAGACTTAATAGCAATAATACAGTTCTTCCCATATATTTGACTTCGTTGTTAGTTCTTACCTTTTTGAGTTCCCGGCCTCTATGTCTCTTCGGCTTCTGGACTTGATGACCAGGCCTACACCGGTAAAGACGAGGATTACGGCGAGGGCGTGGGTCCACTTCATAACGCCTATGCCGGCAGCCACACTGACTGTGACGGCCACGATGGGCTGCACGTAGTTGTAGACCGAGACAACGGTGGGACGCAGCACTTTCTGTGCATTGACAATGAGGATATAGCCTATGAAAGTGCCGAAGGCCACTACGTAAGCGGCCTCAAGGATAGTGGCCGTGGGCAGGGGATGGCTTAGCATGCTCACTGTGTGCGGTCCGGCAAAAGGGGCGAGGATTATTGTGGCCCAAAGGAACATCCACTTGTTTACGGTAAAGACATTGTATTTCTTTATGAACTTATTGAACAGCGAGAGATAGAGGGCATAGCTGAACTGAGCCATGAGGCAGAGCAGGTCGCCGCGTATGTCGCCAACCTTGCCGTCGTGGTGGGCCGCCGAGGTGAGTATGAGCATAAGAGCACCACTGCAGCCAAGCAGCACGCCAATAACCTTTTTGCTGGTGAGTGGTTCTTTCAGTATTATGGCGGCCAGAATCATGGCGAAGATTGGCATGGAGGTGGTTACGATGCTGGCGTTTATTGGCGAAGTGAGCGATAGTCCCAGCGTGTAGCCGCACTGGTTGGTGACAATGCCGAACACTGCGGCTCCGGCAAAAGTCAGCACGTCTTTCAACGGCACATGCTCGCGCGGTCCGAAGAGCGATGCTATCCAAAAGAGCAACGCCCCGCCGCTTACGCGTAGCATCACCATTGACACGCCGTCAAGGCCGTGGGTCATGGCATCCTTGCCAAGCGGAGCCATCAGACCCCAGATGGCGCAAGCCCCAAGCATAGAAAGATGGGCTATCAAGGGGCGGTTCTTACCTGTTTGTTTTCTACTAAATGTATCTACCATCTGACTGCGAAATAAATATTCTGTGCACTAAAGGCAACGTCTATGTCGTCGTTACGTATTATTTTCTTCCTTAGGAAATATGACAGCTCGGTGGCTGCTACTCCTATGGCGGCACCGGCACAGACATCGTGCAGGTAGTGTCGGTCGGCTGCTATGCGCCTGGCTGCCACGAGGGTTGCAAAGGAGTAAGCGCCAACGGTCACCCAGGGCGACAGGTGGCCATACTCATGGTGAAGCACTGAGGCTCCGGCAAAGGCGAAAGTGGCGTGGCCTGAGGGGAACGACTTGTCGTCGCTGCCGTCAGGGCGGCGCTCACATACAATGTGTTTCAGGGAATAGGTGGTGGCGGCGCCAACGGCGTATGCCCCTACTGCGGCAATGGCAAGCCCTGTCCAGTTGCTCTGCGAGTGGACTCCCGCGGCTTTCATGGTGAACACCGTGGCCATGGGCACATGCTGCAACACGTCGTCAAGGCCGTCGCTATGCCTCTGCTGACATTCGCCGGCCACAGGAAGAAGTACAAGAGCTAATGACAGGAATAATCTCATGCCGTACTTACCTTTTGATGGTTGCAAAGGTACACATTTTTTGCTTAAACGGTTATCAAATAGTTGTTTTTTTCCGCAAGCCTTGCGAACATTTTTTTATGTTGTAAAAGTTTTGTATCTTTGCAACGTGAAACCACAATGACATAACCATAGATAAGAAAAATGTTATGGACGAGATACTGAAAGACTTTATTGTCCCCATAGAGGACCAGATGCAGAACATCATCAAGGTGATTGGAGTGGGTGGCGGCGGCTGCAATGCCGTTAGCCGTATGTACAGCGAAGGCATACAGGGAGTAGCCTTCGCCGTCACAAATACCGACAGTGCCTCGCTCAAGAACTCGCCTGTGCCGGTAAAGTTGCAGTTAGGTGCAGGCCTCGGAGCCGGCGGCCGTCCTGAGATTGGCAGGTCTGAGGCCGAGAGTAGCATTGACAGCATAGAGCGCCTTCTCGACGACCAGACGAAGATGGTGTTTGTTACTGCAACAATGGGTGGCGGCACTGGCACAGGGGCGGCTCCGGTGGTGGCCAAGGTGGCTAAAGACCGCGGGCTGCTCACCATTGGCGTAGTGACCATTCCCTTCCACTTTGAGCACCGCCGCAAAATTGTAAAGGCTCTCAAGGGCGTGGAGGAACTGGGCAAGAATGTCGATGCCATGCTCATTGTAAACAACGAGCGACTGTGCGATATTTATTCCGACACGTCAATGTCGCTGAAAGACGCCCTGGTTGAGGCCGACAACGTGTTGAAGAACGCAGTGAAAGGTATTTCGGAACTTATCACCATCAGCTCTGAGGGGAACATCAACCTGGACTTCCGCGACGTGGAGACCACAATGCGCGACGGCGGCGGTGCCATCATGGCCATAGGAAGGGCCAGCGGCGAGCACCGTGTTGAGCGGGCCATTCTTGACGCCCTTGACTCGCCGTTGCTGCACGGCAATGACATAAACCACGCAAAGCGCATACTGTTCAACATCTATGCCAGCGACCAGAACCCCATCCTTATACCAGAGATGGACGAGATATCAGAATTCTTCGACCAGCTTGACCCGGACATAGACGTCATCTGGGGCACGTCAACCGACAATTCGCTGGGCGAGGATGCCAAGGTAATAATTCTGGCCACCGACATGGGCAACGGCTTGTTAGCCGATAATGACTACGAGGAGGGTGAGCCGGAGTACTACGAGCGATTGATAAACCGCCTCTACCAGCCTTTTGTGAAACCGACCCAGGAGGAGAAGCCACGTGTGGAACCGGAATTCGTGGTTGAGAGTGCCGCAGAGCCAGAACCTGCCGTTGTGCACGATAATAACGTGGCCGAAAGCAACATGGCTCCACAGCAGCCTACTACCACTCTTGGCCGATGGAGAAGCTGGCTTAACAGGAAGTTGGGCGACATTATAAAAGAGGAGGACTGACCCATGCCCTATCTTAACCTTACCCCACAAGAAATGGCCGATGAAATGGGGCGTTTGGCCCGTTTGTTGCATCAGCAGGACAGAACCGACCTGCTGTTGCAGGCCATAGGCGTTTCCATGCTCGAGGATTTGCGCCTTGAGGCTGCCAAGGTTAAGCTGCAACCACTGCGAATAACTGAAGACTGCCGTTTCTTCGTGGGACAGCGCGAGGTGGAGCTTCAGCCTGTACACAAAGCTGTATACCTGCTTTTCCTGGCCCATCCCGAAGGTATAGAGTTCAAACGGCTGGGTGAGTATCGCGAAGAATTGACCGAATACTACACAAGGACGGCACGCTTGCTCGACAAGGAGCGTATTGCCGAGGGGGTTAACCATCTGGTCGACCCGCTTGACAATGCCATCAACGAGAAGTGCTCGCGGATAAAGAGTGTGTTTTCGGCCATGATGGACGAATACACCGCCAGTTACTATATCATCAGCAGCCGAGCCAAGAAGCACATTGCCGGCTCCAGCCGTATATGGTATGAACGGCTGAAGGTCATCACCCTGCCGAGGGAACTGGTTGTCAGTGACTGGTACAGAGACCGGCGATTCTGACAACGACGGCCCGTGCTGTTGTACTGAAATATATAAGACCCGCTGGTGCTACTGGTGCTACTGGCGCTACTGGCCGCTGACTATCAAGAGATTAGCGGTAGCACCATAGCCAATCAACCCGCTACCGAAGCCCGGCAAAATCATGCGGCAGCCAGTTATGCCCATGCGGCAGCCAGTTATGAACATGCGGCAGTCAGTTATGACCATGCGGAGGCTCCGCATGGTAGTGGGGAGGCACTACATTCGGTAGCGCCAGTAGCACCAGTAGTAGCAGTAGCACCAGTAGCACTAATGTTTGCATATTATATAGTACTACGGTTTACACCCTCTTGCTTCAGGGTTTTACCGGGATGCGAATGGTCTGCCTGAGGCCGCGCTCCGGGTCGCTGACGGTGAGGGTGACATTGCCCCGCTGGTGTGCAGCCTGGACCACGACGACGAGCTGTCCGCTGAAGAGGCGCATCGTTGGCTCGGTGAAAGGCTCAAGGCTGGTGGCATCGCCGTTGCAGGCAGCCTTAAACGTGCCGGCTCCGCTCACAGAGAAGCTGAGCTGGTCGGCAGCGGCGGGAATGAGGTTGCCCTGCCTGTCGGTGAGGCTTACGGTGATGAAGGCAAGGTCCTGACCGTCGGCACGGAGGGATGGAAGCGATGAGGGTGTGATGAGTGGTGAGCCGGATGACGATTGCGTCCAGGCGGAGAGCTGCAGACGTGCAGGGCGACCGGCGGTGCGCACGGTGCGGGTGTCGGCCACTTGGCCCAGGCTGTCGTAGGCCACAACACGAAGCTCGCCCGGCTCGTAGACCACGTTGTTCCAGCGCAGGCGGTAGCGGTCGAGGCGCTCGGCAGGGTTCTTGCCTATGCGGCCCTGGCTGCGCCCGTTGACAAACAGCTCAGCCTCGGGATAGTCAGTGTAGCAATAGACGGGCGTTACCTGCCCTGTGCGGTCCAGGCTGTCGGGACAGGCCGGCCCCGACCATGTCCAGTGGGGCAGCAGGTGGAGCGTGTGGCCCTCATGCTGCCAGTGGGAGCGGTACAGGTAGTAGCGGTCCTTGGGCAGGCCGGCAAGGTCGCAGATGCCGAAATAGGAGCTGCGCGAGGGCCAGTACTCGTCGTAGGGCGTTGGCTCGCCAAGGTAGTCGAAGCCTGTCCATACAAACTCGCCTATTACCCAAGGGTAGTCGTCCTGCCACACCCAGTCGTCGTCGGGCAGGTTGCTCCACGAGCAGTACTCCACGTCGTAGCTGGAGCACTGTCCGTCGGCGTTCAGTATTGCCGTAGGGTCGTAGTGAGGCGACCAGGAGGCATAGCGCGAGTTGTCGGTCACCTCCACGGGGAACTTATACACGCCGCGCGAGCTGACGGTGCTGGCCGTCTCGGAGCCGAGCAGGAAACCCTGTGGCAGCAGGCGCAGGTTGTTCTGATATTTGTGCACGCGGTAGTTGAAGCCCGGCACGTCCATCACCTGAGCAAAGCCGCTGCCCAGGGCTGCCTCGGCGCGGTCCATGCCCTGTGTGACGGGGCGCGTGGGGTCCAGGCGGTGGCACAGGTTCTGCAGGTGGGCGGCAATCTCAGTGCCCTCCTTGCTGCCCTGCTCGGGAATCTCGTTGCCAATGCTCCACATCACGATGGAGGGGTGGTTGCGGTTGGCCACAACGAGGTTAGTGATGTCGCGGTCGGCCCAGTCGCGGAAGAAGCGGGCATAGCCGTTGCGGCACTTGGGATAGATCCACATGTCGAAGCTCTCGGCCATGACCATCATGCCAAGGGAGTCGCACACGTCCATCTGCATCTGCGAGGGCATGTTGTGGCTGGTGCGAATGGCATCGGCACCCATCTCCTTCATCAGCAGTATCTGGCGGATGAAGGCGGCCTTGTTCTCGGCAGCGCCTAAAGGACCTTCGTCGTGGTGCAGGCACACGCCGCGTATCTTTCGCGTCACGCCGTTCAGCTGGAAGCCGCCCTGTGCGCTCACCTTGACGGTGCGCAGGCCAACGTTGATGGTCTTCTCGTCAATAACCTCGCCTGCCTGCCCGTCATAGACCGCAGGGTCGTAATTGCCGGGGTTGCGGAGTGTAGCCCTCAGTCTGAGGAGGTTTGGCTCCTCGGGGGTCCACAGCTTGGCATTGGGAATCATAAAGCGCGTTGAGGCCTTGCCGTTGTGCATGGAGGCCAGAGGCACTTCAGCCAGCACTTGGCCGTCGGCATTGAGCAAGGCCAGTCCCACCGTCATGCCCGGCTGCCGGTTGGCAATGGGCACCTCCACCTTCAGCTCGGCTACGTCGTGGGGGGCCTGATGGATTTTCACCGTCTCGGTCCTGATGCCCCAGTCGTCAATGTAGGCCTGATTAGTGAGGATGAGGGTAACGGGGCGGTAGATGCCGGCGCCGGGATACCAGCGCGAGCTTTCCTCCAGGTTCTGCAGGTCCACCTCAAGCTGGTTGTCGCCAGAATGGACATAGGGGGTGATGTCTACTCGGAAGGAGTTATATCCGTAAGGCCAGTAGCCAGCCTCCTGTCCGTTGACGATGACATGGGGCTCGGCCATTGCCCCGCCGAAGAGTAGCTCGGCATGGCCGGAAAATTCCGATGGAATGGCTATATTTCGACGATAGTGGCCCTCGCCAATCCAGGGCAGTGCACCGCTGCGGCCACTCTTCTCGGTGGCCTGCGTCTCGCCGTTCTGCGTGATGGCCACGTTCTGCAGGTCCCACTGCTTGTCGAAGGGTCCGCTGATGGCCCAGTCATGGGGTACCGTCACTGCTTGCCACTCGGCCTTGTCGCGGCTGAACTGCCAGCCGTCGGTGAGCACCGTCTCCGTGCGCTGCGCAAAGGCTCCCAAGAGAGACAACTGCCACGCTATGGCAATGAGCGCCATACGGCTTAATATGGTTTGTATCTTTTCCATCTTTCAGCTCTGCATGAGATGTGTGAACCGCATGCCGTCGGCAATCTGCTGCGCCGTCGGCTCGTTGGTGAGCAGAGCCAGGAGGCGGTAGGCAAAGGGGAAGGCGGCAGCGGGGCCTTCGGCAGTAATGATGTTTCCGTCCTGCGTGCATAGGTCGCCCGTGTACTCAGCACCTTGCAGCAGCTGCTCAAAGCCAGGGTAGCATGTGGCCTTGCGCCCGGCGAGCAGGCCCATCTGTCCGAGCACCACGGCAGGGGCGGCACAGATGGCAGCCACCAGCTTGCCGGCCTGCACCTGCTCTTTCACGGCCTGCCTCACGATGTCGCTGTCATACAGGTTCTTTGCTCCCGGCATGCCGCCTGGCAGGAACAACAGGTCGGCATCGCTGAACTGAACCTCTGCGGCCTCGGCATCGGCTACTATCTGCACGCCATGGGCAGAGGTGACCAGCAGGTTCTCGTCCATCACACTAACGGTTACCACTTCCACGCCGCCACGGCGCAGCACGTCAACAGGGATGAGGGCTTCTACGTCCTCGAAGCCGTCAGCCAAGAATACATAAGCTTTCTTTACCATAGTATTTACGATTTACAGATTTTCGTTTTACGATTTTCGATTTACGGATTTTCGATTCATTTCACCCTCACCCACTTCACCTCGTGCCTCTGGCCCTGTCGGTTTACAACGGTAAAGGTGTACTCCCTGCCGCGCTCGAAGCCCCAGCGGGCAAACTGTGCCAGCGAGGTTACGGGGCGGCCGTCAATCATCTCCACCACGTCGCCCTGGCGGAATCCCAGGCGGTAGGGTTCGCCCTGCTGCCACACCAGCCCCACCTCGGGTCTGCCCTGGCTGTCGGGCACGAAGGCAATCTCCATCTGGCGGTTGTCCACCGGACAGGGCTGCGTCTCGGCTGCCAAGGGCTGGAACAGCATGAGGCGGTGCTGCGGACAGAAGCTTACCGTGCCAAAAGGCAGCAGCGCCGCTCCGATGTGCGAGCCGCCCTGAGTGGTGATGGCATGCACCCGGCTGAAGGCATATTTGCCAAGGCGCAGGTTGTTTAGCTCAAGGAACACCACCTCGCCCTCAGGCTCCGTGCCGTGGTGGCCCATAGAGTGGCGACCCGTGCTGCGGCCCTGCTCGCTGTAGTCATCAATGTCGTGGCGCGAGGGGTTCCAGCTGTCATAGCTGTCTTTGTTTATACTGAAGAACTGCCGGCTGCCGGTGTCAAAGAGCATGCGCTCGCGGTGCCCGCCGTAGGTGGCAACCTCTATGTAGGGCACGTGGTAGTTCAGCTTGTAGCGCAGCCGCTGCCCCTCCTCACGGCAGAACTGGTGGGGACGGTCGGAGATTATGAGTATGCCCTGCGCCACGTCAATCTTCATAGACAAGCCGCCGTTCACCAAGTCGAAGCCCAGCAAACCGTCAAAGCGCGTGGTGCCGGCCGTGCGCTGCACTGTGGCGCGGCATCCTGACAGGGTGACGTTGCCTATGGTCATTGGGGGAAGAGTAACCACAGGCACCGTGTCGGTGGCTCCTGTGGCATCGTGGGCAAGGAGAGTGCCTGCCTGGCTGCCCTGCGAGGCAAGCTGCGAGGAGCTGAACACAACCGACTGTCCGGCTCCAGTGTCGAGCAGGAAACGGTAGTTGTGCCCGTCAATGCTGACGGGCACAAACACCTGTCCGTGCTCCCAGGAAATGAAGATGGTGTCGCAGAAGTCGTGAACCGACCGGGCAAAGTCGGCACGGTAGCGCCAGCCTTGGGAAAAAGCCGAAAGGCAAAGGGCTACAAAGCAGAGTGTGAATACTGCTCTTCTCATTAACCACAATGTTTCTACAGCTTCTGCTGCACCTCTATCTCCTGGAAGGTCTCAATGATGTCGCCCTGCTGTATGTCGTTGAAGTTGACAAGCGAGATGCCGCACTCGAAGTTTGTGGCAACCTCCTTGACATCGTCCTTGAAGCGCTTCAGGGCGTTGATGGCACCGGTGAAGATGACTATGCCGTCGCGGATGAGGCGTGCCTTGTCCGAGCGGTGCACCTTGCCTTCGGTGACCATAGCACCGGCAACAGTGCCAACCTTCGAAATCTTGTAGACCTCGCGCACCTCCACCTGGGCGGTGACCTCCTCCTTGATAATCTTGTCAAGCATGCCCTCCATGGTGGAGCGCACATCCTCAATGGCATCGTAGATGATGCTGTAGGTGTTGATTTCCACACCCTCGCTGTCGGCCAGCTTGCGTGCAGCCGACGACGGGCGCACCTGGAAGCCGATGATGATGGCATCGGAGGCTCCGGCCAGCGTGACATCGTTCTCCGAGATCTGGCCCACGGCCTTGTGGATGACGTTAACCTTGATCTTCTCCGTGGAGAGCTTGATGAAGGAGTCGCTGAGGGCCTCTATTGAGCCGTCGGTATCGCCCTTTACGATGAGGTTCAGTTCCTTGAACTCGCCAAGGGCTATGCGGTGGCTGATGTCGCTGAGGGTGACGCGGGTCTGTGTGCGCAGGCCCTGCTCGCGTGCCAGCTGCATACGCTTGCCTGCAATGTCGCGGGCCTCCTGCTCGCTGTCCATCACGTGGAAGGCATCGCCGGCGGTAGGAGCTCCGTTCAGGCCAAGGATGATGGCGGGCTGGGCGGGGCGGGCCTCCTGTATGCGCTCGTTGCGCTCGTTGAACATGGCCTTGATGCGCCCGTGGGCGGTGCCGGCAATGACAACGTCGCCAACCTTCAGCGTGCCGTTGCTTACGAGCACGGTGGAGACATAGCCGCGGCCCTTGTCAAGGCTGGACTCAATGATGGAACCGGTGGCCTTGCGGTTGGGGTTGGCCTTGAGGTCGAGCATCTCGGCTTCGAGGAGCACCTTTTCCAACAGGTCCTCCACGCCGATGCCCTTCTTGGCACTTATCTCCTGGCACTGGTACTTGCCGCCCCAGTCCTCCACGAGGAGGTTCATGTTGGCCAGGTCCTCGCGGATCTTTTCCGGGTTGGCACCGGGCTTGTCAATCTTGTTGATGGCAAACACCATAGGCACGTTGGCGGCCTGTGCATGGGCGATGGCCTCCTTGGTGGTGGGCATCACGGAGTCGTCGGCAGCAACAATGATGATGGCAATATCCGTAACCTGGGCACCACGGGCACGCATGGCGGTAAAGGCCTCGTGGCCGGGGGTGTCAAGGAATGTTATCTGGCGACCGTCGGGCAGGGTGACGTTGTAAGCACCAATGTGCTGAGTTATGCCGCCTGCCTCGCCGGCAATGACGTTGGTCTTGCGGATGTAGTCAAGTAGCGAGGTCTTACCATGGTCCACATGGCCCATGACGGTGACAATCGGGGCGCGCGGCAGCAGGTCGTTCTCGTCGTCCTGCTCCTCGTGGATGGCGTTCTGCACTTCTGCGCTTACATATTCTGTGGTGAATCCGAACTCGTCGGCCACGATATTGATGGTCTCAGCGTCCAGGCGCTGGTTAATGCTCACCATGATGCCGATGGCCATGCAGGTGCCGATGACCTTCACCACTGGCACGTTCATCATCGTGGCCAACTCGCTGACGGTGACGAACTCGGTGAGCTTCAGCGTCTTGCTCTGAGCGGCCTCGGCAGCCATTTCCTCGTGCATGCGCTCGGCCACGGCGTCGCGCTTCTCCTTGCGGTACTTGGCGCCCTTCTTGTTCATGGCGGTCTTGGAGGTGAGGCGGGCCAGAGTCTCCTTCACCTGGCGTGCCACATCCTCCTCGTTGACCTCAACGGCTTGTTTTGCCGACAGCTGGTTCTTCTTTTTCTTGTTCTTGCCGCTGCCCTGCTGCTGCATGTTCTGCTGAGCCTGCTGCTGACCGGAGCCACCTTTGTTTTTCTTCTTGGCTCCAGCTTGCTGGCCCTGCTGCTGTTGCATCTTGGCAGCCTCCTCTATGTCTACGCGCCCGGTACGGATGCGCTCGCGTTTCTTCTTCTCGCCAGGCTGGCCGGAGCGCTGCTGTGAGTTGCTGTCAGAACGCTGCTTGCGCTTCTCTTCCTTCGACTTCTTCTTGGGCCTGGTGCTCTGGTTGATGGTAGAGAGGTCTATCTTGCCAAGCACGTTCACCTTAGGTGCCAGACGGGCCTCGCTCTGCAGGGTGTAGATGGTTGGGCCGCTGCTGACAACAGGCTCTGTGGTTTCTGCTGTCTCGGAAGTGTCATTAGCGGCGGGAACATCGGGAGTATCCTCTGTCTCTGTGGTTTCATGGACTTCGTGGTGTTCCTCCTTTACAGAGTTGTCGGCAGTCTCATCAACCTTGGCAGTCTCTGTAGTTATTGTTTCTTCCTGCTTCTCCTCCTTTGTCTCGGCCACAGGGGCTGTGTTTACAGGAACCACCTCCTCTACAGTTTCCTCAACAGGCGTGACAGGCTTGGCCGGGGCTACGACAGTTTCCTCGGGCTTCTCAACATCGGTGTTGACGGCAGCGGCCGGCGTCGTGGTTGTTGCAAGGCGCGGCTTACCAATGCTGGAAAGGTCTATCTTCCCTAACGGCTTGAACTGCTGCCTCTGCATCATCTCTTCCTCCGTGCGGGTCTTTGCCATGCTCGATGATGCCTCGGGCTTCTTTTCCTTCGGCTTCTTGGGGAAGAGCTTGTCGGCCTGGGTCTTCACGGCCTTGTCGCTGCTGAACTGTTCAACGAGAGCTTCATACTGCTGGTCGCTGATCTTGGTGTTCGTGGTGACGTCGTCGCGAATCTCGCCCAGACTCTTCTTGTTCTTTAGGAAGTCAACTGCCGTTTGAAGTCCTATGTTCAGTTCGGTTAATACTTTATTTAATCTTATTCCCATTCTTTAAAGCAAAAATTATTCGAATTCTGCACGGAGCACTTCCAGCAGGTGGTCTACGGTTTCTTCTTCCAGATCGGCTTTTTCTATGAGCAGTTCGCGGGGAGCATTGAGCACCTCCTTGGCGGTGTCGTATCCCAGGGCCTTGATGGCGTCAATGACCCACTGGTCCACCTCATCGCTGAACTCGTCAAGGTAGATGTCCTCGTCAGTCTCCTGCTCGTTGACAACGCGGAACACGTCGATGGTATACTCTGTGAGCATGCTGGCCAGCTTGATGTTCATGCCGCCCTTGCCTATGGCGAGGCTCACTTCCTCGGGCTGCAGGTAGACCTCTGCCTTGCGTTTTTCCTGGTCAAGGGTGATGCTGGTTACCTTGGCTGGTGAGAGGGCACGCTGTATGAAGAGCTGTGTATTGTTGGTGAAGTTAATAACGTCGATGTTCTCGCCTCCCAACTCGCGAACTATGCCGTGCACGCGGCTGCCCTTCACACCCACGCAGGCTCCCACGGGGTCAATGCGGTCGTCGAAGCTCTCTACGGCAATCTTGGCCCTCTCTCCCGGCATGCGGGCCACACGGCGTATGGCAATGAGGCCGTCGTTTATCTCGGGCACCTCGGCCTCAAGCAGCCTCTTGAGGAATTCGGGACTGGTGCGGCTGAGCATGATGCGGGGGTTGTTGTTCTCGTTGTTCACCTCCTTCACCACGGCGCGAATGGTCTCGCCCTTGCGATAGGCGTCGGAAGGTATCTGGTCGCCCTTCATGAGGTGCATCTCGTTGCCCTCGTCGTCCATGAGCAGCACCTCGCGCTTCCACATCTGGTACACCTCGCCGCTGATGATGGTGCCCACTTTGTCCTTGTACTTCTGGTAGAGGGCATCGTGGTCGAGCTCCAGAATCTTCGATGACAGCGTCTGACGGAGGTTGAGGATGGCCCTGCGGCCGAACTTGGTGAAGTCAACGGCCTCGCTCACCTCCTCGCCAACCTCGTAGTCGGGCTCTATCTTCAGGGCCTCTGAGAGGGCTATTTCCTTGTTCTCGTCCTCCACCTCGCCGTCGTTGACAACGATGCGGTGGCGGTGGATTTCGAAGTCGCCCTTGTCGGGGTTTACAATCACGTCAAAGTTCTCGTCAGAGCCAAACAGCTTGGTGAGCACATTGCGGAAGCTCTCCTCAAGCACGCTCACCAGTGTGGTACGGTCAATGTTCTTGGTCTCTTTAAATTCCTGGAAGGTCTCAAACATGCTTGGACCCTTCGCGTCTTTCTTTAGTGCCATTGTCTTTGTTAGCCCCCTAAGTTAGGGGGTTGGGGGTCTGAACGCCCTCTTTTTAGGTTGTTAATAATCGTTTGTTATCACTATGTTCCCAGGCTTAGGGCGGTTGGGGTGTTCAGACCCCCAACCCCCTAACTTAGGGGGCTTACTCAATTGAAATTCAGGACCAGTTTGCAGCTCTTTATGCTGTCCATCTGGAACTCGCGGTCCACGTCAACCTTCACGGGGCGCTTCTTGCCTTCGGGCACACGTTTC